>PKCT01000064.1 GCA_002862325.1 Phycisphaerae bacterium | reverse complement strand
AGCTGCCACCGATCATTCTCGTCATCTACACGATCACGTTCGCTTTGGTCTGGATCGTTCCCGGAGATCCGATCGATGCGCCCGAAGGTCGTCAACCACCCCCCGAGGTCCTCGAGGCCATGCGGGCCCAGTACAACCTGAACGACCCGGTCGCTTTCTACTTCGAATATCTCGGGAAGGCCTCGGGCGTCTCCTGGCTCCTCGGGCAGAGCGACCGCCCGTTCGACCTCGGACCAAGCCTCCGGAACACCGGCTGGACGGTGAACGAAATCCTCGCCGCCGGACTCCCCGTATCCATCATCCTCGGATTGACCGCCATCCTCTTCGCCCTGGTCATCGGTCTCGTCGCGGGCGTCATCGGAGGACTTCGACCCAACTCCTGGTTCGACGCCGGCAGTCAGGTGCTCTCGGTCGTGGGAATCTCGCTTCCAAGCTTCGTGATCGGATCCATCCTGCTGATTCTCTTCGCGGTGAAGCTCGGCTGGTTCCCGATCGGTGGCTGGGGGCGATTCGACAATCTGTTCCTACCAGCGCTGGCGCTCTCCCTTCCGTTCGCCGCCTACATCGCCAGGCTGACGAGATTCGGGATGATCGACGAGATGCGAAAGGACTACGTCCGAACCGCCCGCGCGAAGGGCCTCCCCGAGTGGCGCATCGCGTTCGGCCACGCCCTTCGAAACGCGTTTCTTCCCGTACTGAGCTACCTCGGCCCCGCGACGGCGATCGCCATGACCGGATCGTTCGTGGTCGAGAAGGTCTTCGCCGTACCTGGGATCGGACGTCACTTCGTCGACGGCGTGATGTCCAAGGACGTGACGCTCATCATGGGGATCGTCCTCGTCTACTCCACCATGCTGGTGCTCTTCAATCTCGTCGTGGACGTGTGCTACCGGTGGATCGATCCGAGAATCTCTATCTGACCCTCCGAGCGATCGATCAGGAATCGCGAAGGGAATCCGAGACGTCTGCGAGAAGTCGTCGCTCCATCGCGACGTCCCGCTCGATCGGGGTCCAGATTCCCGGACTTCGAGTCGTGCCATCGTCGGGAGCGATCGTCTCGAGGGGATTGCGGGCGTAGGTCTTCCCGGCCCTGGTCCAGGTGCTTCGCCGCAGACCCGATCGCTGCTCTCGTTCGATCCACACCCACACCCGTACCTCAATGGGCCCTTCGAAGCTCGAGAGATCGGTGGTACGGACCAGATCCTCGTCGGACCCGGGAACCGGTGCACCGAGCAGCTCCTCACCACCGGACGCCTCGGGCGGCACGAACTCCACCGGGAGGAATTCGAAACGAACGCGACGACGCTGCTTATGAAGGGTGCTCGCCGCGAACTGGTCGAGGGAGCTGTGATCGATGCGCCATGGCTCCAGGACGCTCCCCGTGAGCCGAGGTCTGCTCTCGATGACGCCCCCCATTCGATCGGCCAGAAGAGCAGGCATCCCCTCCTTGCGGGTGGCCTCCTGAGCCGCCGCGAAGGCTTCGTCGTACTGGGCGCTGGTGATCTGGAGCCGATCGGGCCTCGGCGATGTACAACCAGACCCTATGACCAGGATCGACATGGAGACCAGGCACATCACCAACGCACGAGAGGGCGGTCGAAGATGGTCAACGGTTCCGGCCATGCGCAAAGCGTATCCACAACCCTCCAGCGCGGGCGTCGGCGACAGACTCGGACACCCGAGTCGGCGATCACACTGCAGGCGAGACATCAGAAGTGCCAACGCTCGATTATCGGCCGAAACCGTACCCACCTCGATTGGAAAAACCGACAGAGAATCACGATGACAGCTCGGAGTTTCGAAGAACGTTCGCCCGGTTCAGGCGTCCATGTACAGTGAACCGTCGGGGATGAAGGTGGCCTCGTCTCGGCCCCTCTCACACTGAATTCCACATCGACTGTGAAGACGAGTCCTCCAGTGCCAAAGCGACCAGAATCAGCTCCAAACCGACTTCGGCGACTCCGATCTCCGATCCTCGTCGCCTCGGTCGTGACAGCAGTTCTCGTCCCCTGGGCAACCGCCCAGAAGGGAAGCGGGTCGGGTCGAGGCGGTGGACAGGTCCAACTGGGAACGACGCTCGATGATTTCGATGCGCCCGGGACCCAGGCGACACCTGATGGCTCCGAGCTGCAGACGATCATCTCCTCCAGGAACTGCAGCTTCTGTCACGGGGACTACGGGCTCGAAGTGCCGCCTTACGACACCTGGGTCGTCAGTCTCATGGCCCAGTCGGCCCGAGATCCCGTCTTCCATGCGGCCCTGGCCATCGCGAACCAAGACGCCGATCGGGCGGGATCCTGGTGCATCCGATGCCACATCCCCGCCAACTACTACCGGGGGGCCGCCGACGACGGCCAGGTTCCCTTCGCGAATGAAGAGGACATGGATGGCATCAACTGCCACATGTGCCACCGGGTGGTCGATCCGGCGGGTACGGCGGTGGGCTATCCCGGCGACGAGCCCGATCCCGATGCGAGCATCCTCGCAGCACTCGCGGCCGACGGCGACACGCCGGTCTCCGTGGGCAACGCCCAGGTGATCATCGATCCCGTAGACGTGCGACGCGCCCAGTACGACGACGTCCCGGTGAACTACCACGGGGTCGACAACATGGGTAATCCGATTCGACTGATCACATCCCCGTATCACGAGAGCAGCGCCTTCTGCGGCACCTGCCACGAAGTGAGCAACCCGGTCTTCCAGCTCGATCCGGCCACCGGCAAGGGTGTCCTCACCAACATGGGCGAGGAGCATCCCACCCACGACGTCTACAACATGGTGCCCGAACAGCGAACGTACTCGGAGTGGCTCAACAGCGACTTCGCCGATGGCGGCGTGGTCTTCGAGGACGGGCGTTTCGGCGGCGCTCTTCCCGACGACGCCGCGATCTCCAGCTGCCAGGACTGTCACATGCCGCCTCAGATCGGAGGCGCGAGCTCCTTCTACGAGAACCCCCCGTTCTTCGAACGGGACGACGTCGGCGCGCACTCCTTCGCCGGAGGCAACACCTGGGTCCTGAACGCGATCGCCGATCAGATGGGCGTCGATGCCGACTACTACGGGCTCACCCAGGAACGCATGGACGCGGCGAACATGCGAACCGAACAGATGCTTCGCGATGCCAGCGACATGGAACTGGCGATCGACGCGAGCGCTCTGAGGGTGCGCATCTACAACCGGAGCGGCCACTCGCTCCCGACCGGCTACCCCGAGGGACGCCGGATGTGGATCAATGTCAAGTTCCTCGACGATTCGGGCACCATCATGCGCGAAGACGGAGCGTACGACTTCCAGACCGCGGTTCTCGACGACACCTCGACGAAGGTCTACGAGAAGCTGATGGGGATCACGAAGGACGTTGCGAAGTCCGTCAACCTACCAGCCGGGAAGTCGCTGCATCTCGTCCTCAACAACGAGATCCTGAAGGACAACCGAATCCCCCCCCAGGGCTTCGACAACGCCGCGTACGCGGCGTTCGGTGGAGCCCCGGTCGGAACCAGCTACGCCGACGGCCAGTACTGGGACGACACTAGCTTCGCGATCCCCGAAGGCGCGACCAGCGCGGTGGCGACGCTCTACTTCCAGACGAGCTCCCGGGAGTACATGGAGTTCCTTCGCGACACCAACGTCACGGACTCGACCGGCCAGACCGCCTACGACCTCTGGGAGGCCAACGGCAAGTCCGCACCGGTCGCCATGGACACCATGACGGTCGAACTCCCGGCCTCCGTGCCCGGCGACCTCAACCAAGATGGTGTCGTAGACGGCTCGGACTTCGGCACCCTTCTCTCGATGTGGGGCGCATGCCCGGGCTGCAGCGGCGATCTGAACGGCGACGGAGTCGTCGACGGCTTCGACTTCGGCCTTTTGCTTTCGTACTGGTCGACGTGAGCCCCGAAGAGGATCACCGGCCGTGGCCTCACCGCGTTCCGGCGAGACGCCGCACCGTCATCATGAAGGACTTCTTCATGCTTGCGTGCATGCCGACCACGATGCCCGCGTAGATGACCGCGGAGACCACGGCGCCGACCAGCAGGCTCGCGTTCACGGTACTGATGTCGAATCGCTCGACGTCGATCGAGAAGATCGCCTCCGGAAACAACCCTCCGATCACCATGTTGAACGGACTCAACGCGTTCATCGCGGGACCGACGACCGGAATCGCCCGACCACCGAGCACGCCGCAGAAACCGACGATCCCGAACGTCACGATCACGATCCCGATCGCGGCGACGATCGATCCGATGGTTCCCTTGCTCCGAATCGAATTCTGCAAACCGATCATGACCGCGAACGCCACGAACATGGGCAGGACCAGGAGCAGCCCGACGACCGATCCCCAGGACACCAGAGGCAGGGAGTACTGGGTCGTACCCACCCCCATCACGGTCACGGTCGTCGTATCCGGATGGAAGTTCGAGTACATCAATGCGATCAAGAGACTGATGACGGGGACGAGCAGCAGCGGCCAGAGGTACTGCAGGAGTCCCCGCAGCTTGCCCGCCAGGTACGGGCCCGGCTGAATCGGGGTGGTGAGAATGAGATCGAGGGTCCCGTCCTCGCGCTCACGACTCACGGCCGTGGCACTGAGATTGACCGTCGCCAGGGTGAGGATGCCCAATTCCGCCACCAGAAGGGCGAGAAGCGACACCCGCAGATCGTCGAGACCCAGCGTGCCGCCACGGAAGAGGAGGAAGAGCACGATCGTCGTCAGGGTTCCGAGTACGAGAAATCCCCAGCGGCCGATGAATCCCAGGGCTCCGGAGCCACGGGAGGTCGTCTCTCTCCACGCGATCGGATTCGTCCCCGGCGTTCGAATCGGACGCTGATCCTCGTTCGAGGCGAATCGACGACCGCGCAGAAGCCTCGTGAGCAGGTTCTCGTGACCGGCCCGGGTACCGATCACTCTCAGTCGCGCCGTCGAGAAGAGAATCAGCAGGATGCTGATCCCGACCGTCAACCAGATGAACGCGGAGACCGGCGAGCCGAACCACCAGCGTGCGATCGCTCCGGCTCCGTCACCGGGATCCACCGGGATGTAGCCCTCCGCATCGAGGAGGCTCTGCAGGGTCAGAAACGGATTGAGGGGCGTCATCACCGTCGTCGCCGTGGCCAGACTTCCCACCGACACCGGGGTCTGGAGTCGGTTGTCGATGAGCCAGGTCACCGCGAGGTACACGATGACCGAGACGTAGAACGCGAAGACCGCCCGGCGTCCCGCCGTCCGGGTGACGCTCAGGGTGACGGCGATCGCCGCGACCAGCAACGCGCTGCCTCCGGCGACGAGATAGCTGAGGAGAATGACATCGCCCGGGATCCCACCGAACGACTGGGCGAAGAGAAACAGCGGGAGTGAAGACGCCAGCAGCGCAAGGATGAAGAACAAGCGTCCGAAGAGATTACCCAGAACGATCTGGAGCGCGTTCAAGGGGGTTGTGAGCAGGATGTCCCAGGTCCGCGGGTTCGCCTCCTGCGCTATGGCCCCGGCCATGAAGATGGGTGTCAACAGACAGATCAGGGCGACCTGCCCGAATGCGACCACCGTGAAGGCCGCGGCACCACTCTGCGCCACCTCCCGAAGACTGCCTCCAGGCGCCTGGAGCAGCATGATCAGAAGGATCACCATCAGAATCGCGAGGTAGCCACTTCTGACGTACAGGTGCCGCATTCGGGTTGATCCGCCCCGAATGAGCCGCTGACAGATCGGGTTCGTCGGGAGCAGATCCAGAAGCCAGGTGATCGCGGCAGGCATGATCGTGAAAAGTCCCTCGATATCGGAGTGCTCGCGGACGCCGACCCGCCTCCCGAATCACACCGTCCCAGTGAGCACCGTGGCCCTTTCTAGGCAATTCTTGACAATACGGTCCGCCCCGCAATACTACACCTACCCGGTACGAGTCACGTGGTGCCTCGCCGGTTTCAACGGTTTTCCCGGCCGACCCGCGCCGGGTGACGACCGATCTTCGGACGATCCACGATCGTGCCCGAATGTTCGAGGCCCGCGAGGGCCCAACGACGGGCCGGAATGGGATCGGACGACGGATCGAGTGCCCGGACGAAGGAGTTCATCCAGCACTCGGTCCGCATAGATTTGCGCAGTCCTTCGTGTTTCCCTTCTGAATCCCCACACGTCTCGGAGCCCATCAACCACCAGGGTCCCATCGCTTCGGCCCACCGACGAATTCACTCCAAAGTCCTGACGGACTCGATCGTGCAGACTGATCGAGATCGAATCCGAAGCATAGACGCTCCATGGCGACTCGGCACCCCTGTGCCCGGTCGTACAAGCACGAACGACATCGTCACCCTCCGTGGGCCCGAGGTATTTACCTCGTCGGCCGTTCCCTTCCTTCGCGAGAGGAGGAGCGTGTAATGTTGGCGACGCTCGACCCCACCCTCACCCTTGCCCTGGAACCCGCATCGATCGCGCTCGGCGGCCTGATCGGCCTGGTCGTCGGTGGCGTGATCAGCTGGCTGACGATCGCCGCGACCACGGGCAAGTCGATCCGCACCGCTCGAGCCGAAGGCGAATCGATCGTCGACAAGGCACGGAGCGAAGCCCAATCGGCGGCCCGTTCGATCGAATCCGAGGCAGAAAAGAACTCCGAGGAGCGGCGGAAGGCGGCGGAGAAGGAGTGTGCCGAGATGTCCACCTCCGCCAAGGAAGCCCTCGACCGGGCGATCAAGCGAGAGGAGAAACTCGATCAGAAGCTGGAACAGATGAACCGCAGGGAAGAGCGGATCGAGAAGAAGGAACTTCGGATCGAAGAAACCCTGACCGAGCAGGAGGCCGCGCTGGAGGAGGTCGCTCGACACGCCGACGAACTCCAGAATCGGCTCTCCGAGGTGGCTTCGCTGAGCCGCGAGGAGGCCCACGACCTGCTCCTCGAGGAAATCCGGCAGGAAGCGGTCCACGAGGCCGCGAAGATCGAGCAGGAGGTGATCGAGACGGCCGAGGAGAAGGCCCGCGAACAGAGCCGCGAGATCACGCTGATGGCCATCCAGAGATACGCGGCCGAGAACGTCAGCGACTCCACGATCCGATCCGTCAAGATCCCATCGGACGACATGAAGGGCCGCATCATCGGTCGTGAGGGCCGCAACATCCGCTCGATCGAGAAGGCGACCGGGGCGGACATCCTGGTCGACGACACGCCGGGAGTGATCAGCGTCTCCTGCTTCGACCGGGTCCGCCAGGCCATCGCCGCGGAAAGCCTCCAGAAGCTCGTGGCGGACGGCCGCGTACACCCCTCCCGAGTGGAGGAGATCGTGGCGCAGACCAAACGGGACATCGAGGAACGCATCAAGCAGTCCGGGCAGGAAGCGATCGTCGAGGCGAATCTGCGCGGTGTCCACCCGAAGGTCGTCGAGGCGATGGGCAAGCTCAGCTTCCGAACCAGCTACGGTCAGAACGTGCTCCGTCACTCGATCGAAGTCGCCTTCCTGTCGCAGATGATCGCGGACCAGCTTGGACTGGACGGACAGGTCGCTCGTCGATGCGGCTTTCTACACGACATCGGCAAGGCGATGGACCATGAGATGGAGGGCGGGCATCCCGCGATCGGCATGGAGTTCGCAAGGAAGTTCGGGGAGAAGTCCGAGGCGGTTCTCAACGCCATCGGTGGCCACCATGGCGACATCCCCTCCACGACCCCCTACACCCCCATCGTCATGGCCGCGGACGCCATCAGCGGCGCCCGCCCCGGCGCCCGGCGAGAGTCGATGGAGATGTACATCAAGAGGCTGGAGCAGCTCGAAGGCATCGCCACCGACCAGAAGTTCGTCGACGAGGCCCACGCCATCCAGGCGGGCCGCGAGGTTCGCGTGATCCTGAACGCGAGCAAGGCCGACGATGCCACCGCCCACAAGATCGCGAGAGACATCGCCAAGCGGGTCGAAGAGGAGATGACCTTCCCCGGCGAGATCAAGGTCACAGTGCTTCGGGAGGTCCGGGCCGAGGCG
>PKCT01000169.1 GCA_002862325.1 Phycisphaerae bacterium | reverse complement strand
TCGCGTCGTCGTCAGCGTCGTGGGCGACCTCGACCTCGGGACGGTGCGTGACCACGAGGGTGCCCTTGGGGCCCTTCACGGTCACGTTGCGATTCCCGTCGAGCGAAACCTCGACGCCGGCGGGAACTGGGATGGCCTTCTTACCTACGAGAGACATGGTCTGGTCCCTTTCGGGTGGATGCCCGAATTCGGTGAATGCTCAGATCGACGTACCGGCGGTCAGACGACCGTGGCGACGATCTCTCCTCCGACCTTTTCGGCTCTGCACCGACGGTCGCTCATCACGCCACTACTGGTCGACACGATGCAGATGCCGAGGCCCTGCAGCGGCCGGGGAAGGTCGTTCACGCCGCGATACACGCGACGTCCGCACTTGCTCTCGCGATCGATGCGGTTGATGACCTGCTCTCCTCGGGGGCCGTACTTGAGCTTGACGCGGATGAGGCCCTGCCGGCCGTCCTCCACCAGCTCGAAGCCGTTGATGTAGCCCTCGTCCTCGAGCACCGCCACGATTCCGCGATTCAGCTTGTTGCTGACGCAGGTGACGACGGCTTCGCGGTTGCGGACCGCGTTGCGGATTCGGGTGAGCATGTCGGCAGTAAGGTCGTTGATTGCCATGACTGTTCTCTGTTGAGCCTCGGAGAGGGTTCGTTCCTAGCGGGGTCTTCGACGCGGCGTCTTGGTCACCAGCTGGCCTTGCGCATTCCGGGAATCATGCCCTGGAGGGCGAGTTCCCGAAGCATGATTCGACTGATACGGAACTTGCGGTAGACGCCCCGCTTCCGACCGGTGATCTCGCACCGGACCTGCTTGCGGGTGGAAAACTTGGGTTCGCGCTTCATACGTGCGAAGGTTCGCTTGCTGGCCATGGACTGAGCTCCGGGCTCTGAGGGGTGAAACTGGGAGACGAGGGGGCGACGCCGATCAGCGACGGCCGTCCTCCTTGCGGGCGAATGGGAAACCGAGCTCCGACAGAAGCATCTGGCTCATGGCCGGGGTGCTGGAGTCGAAGATGATGTTGATGTTCATGCCGTGCGAGTGGTTGACGTTGGCCATGTTGATCTCGGGCCAGACCGCCTGCTCGGTGAGGCCGAACGAGTAGTTGCCGTTGGTGTCGAAGGCCTTCTCGCTCATACCGCGGAAGTCCTTGATACGGGGCATGGCGAGGTTGACGAGGCGATCGAGGAAGCTCCACATCCTCTCGCGGCGAAGAGTGACCATGAAGGCGGAGGGTGCACCCTCGCGGACCTTGAAGTTCGCGACGGACTTCTTCGCCTTGATCATGACCGGCTTCTGACCGGAGATGGTGGAGAGCGTCGAGATCACGGTGTCGCGGAAGTCGGGCTTCAGCTTCTGGTTCTCGAGATGCTTGCCGACCCCGACGTTGATCACGATCTTCTTCAGGACCGGAACCTCGTGGGGGTTCTTGAGGCCGAACTCCTGCATCAGCTTGGGAGCGACGACGTCGCGAACCTGGGCCTGGAGTCGGGAAGTTTGTGTCTGAGCGACCATCATCTTGGTTCCTTCCGGCGGGTCGTTCGACCCACGTTTCGATCATCGTTCGGCCGAGTCGGCCGAGGGTGTTCTCAGCCCTTGCGGGGCCCTCTCAACACGTGAAGTTCCTTGTCGCCGCGAACCGCGACCCGCACCTTGCTGCCATCGGCCTTGGTCTCGAACCGAACCCGGGAGGGCTTGCCGTCCACCGCGGGGCTGACGTTGGAGATGTGGATGGGCATCTCCTGCTCGATCACGCTGCCCTGGGGGCGGTTCTGCGTCGGCTTCAGGTGACGCTTGCGGACGTTGACGCCCGCGACCACGACGCGGTCTCCGGCGATGTCGATCGAAAGGATCTCGCCGGTCTTGCCGCGGTCGTTGCCCGCGGTCACCACGACCTGATCACCAGTCTTGACGTGACGTGCCATGTTCAGACGACCTCCGAAGCGAGGGAAACGATCTTCATGTAGTTCTTCTCACGAAGCTCGCGAGCGACCGCACCGAAGATCCGGGTCCCCTTGGGGTTCCCGTCCTGGTCGACGATCACGCAGGCGTTCGAGTCGAAGCGGACGTAGCTTCCGTCGTTCCGACGGGTCGGGTACTTGGTTCGGACGATCACCGCCTGAACCTTGTCGCCGGTCTTGATGTCGGCGTTCGGCAGCGCCTTCTTGACGGTGCAGGTCACTCGATCGCCGACGCCCACCGCGATACGGGTGAAGCGGCCGCGAGCGGTCGACATCCCCTTGGTGCCGATGACCATGGCCACCTTGGCACCACTGTTGTCTGCGACGTCGAGTCTGGATTCCTTCTGAATCATCGCTGAAGATCCGATTTCGGTTCCGGACGGACCGGACCGTGGTTGACTGCTGGGGTGATGGACGCCGTTCTTTCAGCGCCCTTCGCGAACATCCTTCAAACTGAGCCGATGGCCTTTTCCACGACCCGGGTGAGCACCCAGGACTTGGTCTTCGAGATGGGACGGCACTCCACCACCTCGACCCGGTCGCCCTTGTGGCTGGCGTTCTCCGCGTCGTGCACCTGGAGCACGGTCCGCCGCTTGATGTACTTGCCGTACTTGGGGTGGCGAACGGAGAAGGCGATGACGACCTTGCGGGTCTTGTCCCGCGCGTCGCTCTCGACGATTCCGATTCGTCGGGGGGCGTTCTCGTGAATGGCGATGTCGGTCAAATGACTCATGCTGGTTTCCGTGTCGTTTCCGTCGAGGGCTCGAGGCCCGGATTCACGCGTCGGCCGCGGCTGCGTTGAGGCGGGCCTTTCGCTCGGTCTGGAGCCGGGCGATGTCCTTCTTGATCTTGCCGAACTGGGAGGTGTCCTCGATCTTCTCGGTCACCGACTGGGTGCGAAGCTCGAAGTGGCGTCGGCGCAGGCGCTCGATCTCCACCTCGATCTCCTCGTCGTTGAGCTTTCGGACTTCCTTGGGGGTCATGGTCGAATTCCAGGGTCGGTGGTGATGCGGTCAGACGGCCAGTCTTCGGCCGACGAATCGGCAGCGGACGGGCATCTTCTGGGCGATACGAGCGAAGGCCTGCTTCGCCAGTTCCTCGTTCACGCCGGCGATCTCGTAGAGGACGGTGCCGGGCTTGATGCGGGCGGCCCAGTACTCGGCTTCCGCCTTGCCCTTGCCCATACGGGTCTCGAGTGGCTTCTTGGAGACGGGCTTGTCCGGGAACACTCGGATGTAGATCTTTCCCTGACGTCGCAGGAAGTGCTGGGCCGCGATACGCCCCGCCTCGATCTGCCTGGCGGTGAGCCAGTGGGCCTCGAGCGACTGGAGACCGAAGTCGCCGTAGGCGACGTAGTTTCCTCGGGTCGCGTTGCCGCGCAGCTTTCCTCTCTGCTGCTTGCGGAACTTGGTTCTCTTGGGCAACATCGGCATGTCAATTCGCTCCGTCGGGCGTTGGCCCGTTCATCTGATCCTGAGTGATGATTCGTTCAAAGTCGCGATGGTTGCGATCAACGGCGTCCTCGAGCTCGGGCCCGTCCGCCGGCGGCGGAAGTCTGCACACTGTTGTCGTCCTCGTGATCACCGAAGAGGCCCTTGTAGACCCAGACCTTCACGCCGATAATCCCGTAGGTGGTTCGGGCCTCGACCAGGGCGTAGTCGACGTTCGCCTGCAGGGTCGAAAGCGGGATCGAACCGAGTCTCGTGTCGAACCGGCGGCTCATCTCCGCGCCGCCGAGTCGTCCGGAGACCTGGATGCGGATGCCCTTCGCACCGTTCTGCATCGCCGACTCGCACCGCTGCTTGAGCACGCGGCGGAAGTTGCCTCGCTTCTTCATCTGCTCGGCGACCGTCTCGCCGATGAGCGTGGCGTCGATCTCGGGGTTCTTGATCTCGATGATCTTGATCACGACCTTGCGGCCTGTGAGCGCCTGGAGATCCCGGGTGAGGCTCTCGACCTCGGAACCCTTCTGCCCCACCACCTGACCGGGACGTGCGGTCCGGATGATGACGGTCAGCTCTTCACGGGTTCGCTCGAGGAAGATGTCGGAGACCGCCGCGAAGGGTGGGGTCCGGTTGAGTCGCTTGTCCACGTACTTGCGGATGCGATAGTCCTCGACGAGCAGCTCGCCGAAGAGCGCCTTGGGGGCGAACCACCTCGACTTGTGGGTCTCGGTGATGCCGACGCGGTATCCGAATGGATGTGTCTTCTGTCCCATGGGGTGCTCTCGGCCGGGTCGTTCCCGGCATGAATGAATCTCGGTGGGTGCCGTTCTGAAAGTTCGAACGCTGGTCAGGCCTTCGGACCGACCTCGACGTGGAGGTGACTGGTCCGCTTGTTAATCGGGTGGGCCCGGCCACGGTCCTTCGGTTGGAAACGCTTGATGGTGGGGCCTTCGTCGACCCAGGTCCGGGTGACGACGAGACCGGCGACGTCCGCCTCCTGCTCCTCCGCGTTGGCGATGGCGCTCTTGAGAACGGACTTGAGATACCACGCACCGCGTCGCTTGGAGAACTCCAGCGCGGTCAGGGCCTCGTCGACCGGCATGCCCCGGACCATGTCCGAGACCAGGCGGGCCTTGCGAGGGGCGATGCGAGCGAATCGATGGCAGGCGGTGTAGGCCATGGTGGTGTTCCAGTTGGGTCGGGTCGACTCAGCGTCCCAACTTGATGCCTTCCTTCTTGTTCGTGTGACCGCGGAAGAGACGGGTCGGACTGAACTCGCCGAGCTTGTGCCCGACCATGTCCTCGGTGCAGAGCACCTCGGTGAACGCTCGACCGTTGTGGACCTCGAAGGTCATGCCGACGAACTCGGGCACCACGGTGCAGTCACGAGCCCACGTTCGGATCGGGCGTCGATTGCCCGATTCGTTGGCCTTCTCCACCTTGCGGTAGAGCTTCTCGTCGACGTGGGGACCTTTTTTGAGCGACCTGGACATGCTTGCTTCCGGTTTCGGGACCGCCCGAGGGCGGGGAGTGGGTGATCGGGGTACGTACCGATTTCGACGTCGGCGTCAGAGCTTGAGCTGGCCGTACCGGACGGACTTCCGGCGGCGGATGATTCGGGCGTCGCTGGACTTTCCATAACGACGGGTGCGGCCACCCTTGGACTGGGTGCCTGCGGCGTTGGACGGCTCCTGACCGCCCTTGGACTTGCCGTCACCACCACCGTGCGGGTGACAGTGGTGGCTCATCGCCACGCCACGCGTTCGCGGTCGGCGACCGAGCCAGCGAGCGCGACCGGCCTTGCCCAGGACCACGTTGCCGTGATCGGGGTTGCCGAGCACGCCGATGGTCGCACGGCAGTCGACCGAGACCTGGCGGATTTCGCCCGAAGGCATCACCAGGGTGGCCCAACGACCTTCCTTGTTGGTGAGCCTGGCACCGACGCCGGCGGATCGGCAGAGCTTGCCGCCACCACCCGGCTGCATCTCGATGCAGTGGACGGTGAGACCGGTCGGGATGTGCCTGAGCGGCATGCAGTTGCCCGGCGAGGGCTCGATCGCATCGGCGCTGGAAAGCAGCACGACGCCGTCGCTGATCTCGCGGGGAGCCGGAATGTAGCGGAGCGTTCCGTCCTCATATCGCAGAAGGGCGATGTGGCACGACCGGTTGGGGTCGTACTCGATCCCCACCACGGTCGCGGACATGTCGTCCTTGCGACGCTTGAAGTCGATCTTGCGATAGCGACGCTTGTGGCCGCCACCGCGACCGAGCACGGTGATCTTGCCCTGGTTGTTGCGGGCACCGGTCTTGTGGAGCGGTGCGAGCAGCGACTTCTCCGGGGTCTTCTTGGTCACCTCGACGTGGAGGTTGACCGAAGCGTTCCGGCGACCGGGCGTGGTTGGCTTGTAGACGCGAATGGCCATGGTGATGATCCTGGGTGCCGGCGGTGCCGGCGTCGTGGCTGGTCCCCGTCGGGACTCAGATCAGTTCGATGCGGTCCTCGGGGTGAAGCTTGACGATCGCTCGCTTGACGGCGGCCGAAGTGACTCGGCCGTATCGCATGCGACGCGATTCGCCCTTGCGGTTCTGGGTGGCGACTCCGGCGACCCGAACCTTGTAGAGCTCCTCGATCGCGCGACGGATGTCCGCCTTGGTGGCTCGACGATCCACCTCGAAGGCGTAGCGGTTGTGCTCGGAGCTGTCGACGGTCGCCTTTTCGGTGACCAGCGGCTTGCGAATGATCTCGGTGGCGTGCATGTCAGGCGACCTCCTTGCTGTCGTCCTTGGTCGCGGGGAAGCACGAACCATCGAGGAACGACTCGAGCCCCGCCCGATCGATCACGAGGTATCGGTGGTTCAGCATCTCGAAGGCGTTGAGCTGGGCGACGCGGGTGGTGTCGACGTTCTCGACGTTGCGAGCCGAGAGGGCTGCGTTGCGGTTGCTGCCGTCGAGGGCGACCAGGCAGGTGCGGTCGATCCCAAGGCAGCCGAGAAGCGCGACCATGTCCTTGGTCCGTGGCGCGTCCATCTCGAGGTCGACGACGCACTTGACCTCGCCATCGACGAGCTTCGCGAGGAACGCGTTGCGGTTGGCGAGTCTCCGCATCTTCTTGGTGAGATTGGTGCGAAAGGCCTCGCGGGTCCGGGTCTTGGCGAAGGTGTGTCCGCCACCCCTTCGAATCGGCGTTCGGGCCGCACCGGCTCGGGCGTTGCCCGTACCCTTCTGCTTGTAGAGCTTGCGGGTCGATCCTTCGGTCATGCCGCGGCTCTTGGTCCTGGCCGAACCCTGCCGCTGGTTGCCGTGCGTGATGACGTACGCCTGCTTGAGCAGTGCGTAGCGGATGTGACCGCCGAGGTCGTCACCGTCGATCTGGATCGTGTCCACCTGCTTGCCGCTTCGGTCGTAGATCGGAAGATCGATCTTGCCGACAGGCTGCTTGGAGTCTTGCTCGATGTTGTCGAGGTCGCTCATCATGATTCCTTAGTGCGGGGCCTGGCGATGCCCCTCCAAGGAGCATGGCCGATGTTGGCCCGGCTTCGCCTCCCCCTTCCGACGCCTCTCAATGCTGGCGTGGGACAGGGTTCGACTCGGTTCCGAAGTGCTCGGGCCGGCCCTACCTGGCCGACGTCGAGCGATGTTGTCGTGACCCGGGGGTTCCGCGAGGGGCCTTCCGAGTCGACCGGGCATCCAAGCCCGGCCGTGAGTGGGTCAGGCTTCTGACTGGACCCGGGCCTTCGGCTTGTAGAGCCGCGAGGACGGGCAGATATA
The DNA here is from genome assembly GCA_002862325.1 of Phycisphaerae bacterium. Taxonomy (GTDB): domain Bacteria; phylum Planctomycetota; class Phycisphaerae; order Phycisphaerales; family SM1A02. The sequence goes on along the minus strand of PKCT01000169.1, from coordinate 906 downwards.
GAGATCGCCGCCGTTGGGGCCGGGAACCGGTCCCTTGACGACAAGGAGATTCTTCGATGCATCCGCGTGGATGACGTCCAGGCTTCGGACGGTGACACGCTCGGAGCCCATGTGGCCGGCCATCCGCTTGCCCTTCTTGATCTTCGGACCGGTACCGAGGTTGGTCGCATGACCACCGATCGAACCGGCGGAACGGTGCTTTCGCTGCACGCCATGGCTGGCTTCCAGACCCGCGAAGTTGTGACGCTTCATCGGTCCCTGGAACCCCTTGCCTTTGCTGGTGCCGGTCACATCGACGAACTTGATGCCTTCGAGATCGGACACGGTCAGGGTCTGGCCGACCTCGAACGACGTCGCCTCGTCGTCGGAGTCGCACCGGAACTCCTTGTGATGCTTCTTGGGGGCGGTCCCGGCCTTGGCGTCGTGTCCGATCTGCGGCATCGGCACGGTCCGGACCTTCGCGTCCTCGAACCCGTACTGCACGCCCGAGTACCCGTCCCGATCCTCGGTCTTGACCTGCGTGACGACGCAGGGACCCGCTTCGATGACGGTGACCGGTATGTTGGTCCCGTCCTCCATGAACCAGCGGGACATGCCCACCTTGCGGCCGGAGATCGCGATGTTCTTGGCGGATGGCATTCGTGGTTCCTTTCGAAGCGTTCGGGGTCTGGGCCAGGGGTCGATCCGTTGGGAGGCTTCGACGTGGCTGGGACGAGGCTGGGACGAGGGGGTCGGTGGGTCAGGCCTTGATCTTGACGAAGACGCCGGCGGGCACGACGAGTCGGTTGAGCGCCTCGACCGTGCGGTGGTTCGGTTCGGTGATGTCGATGATCCGCTTGTGAGTCCGGATCTCGAACTGCTCTCTCGACTTCTTGTCGATGAACGGCGAGCGGTTGACCGTGTAGA
>PKCT01000219.1 GCA_002862325.1 Phycisphaerae bacterium | reverse complement strand
CGTGCCTCGCGACGAGCTCGCTCGTCTTCGCCGATCGATTCGAGGTCGACGTCGACTCGAGCGTCGCGTCCGTCCGGTTCGATTTCTCGGTTCCCTTCTCGGGCACCCTGATCGGCGACTACGACCCGAAGACCAATCCCGACGGCACGCAGTCCCGCCCGGGCTTCTTCGGTGGGAGCGGAAACAATCCGATCCCCTGCGCGCTCGATCTCTCGATCGCCTCGGGAGGTGAACCGTCGTCTCCGCGCGGCACGATCGACCTCGACTTCGCCGGCATCGACGCGAGCCTTCTGGAGATCGAGGCGCTCGACATCGATCTGCTCGGCGATTCGGTGCAGACGGTCGCCGGAGAGCTCTCGCTCGTCTACGACACGTTCAACACGATCAACCCCTTCTCGATCTATCCCGGTGGCATCGAAATCCCGGTTCCCCTGGCGGGTGCGGAGGTGCTCCGGAGCGAGGTCTCGCTTTCGGAGCCCTTCACGGTGTTCGCGGCGGGGTCGAAGGGGACGATCCAGTTCGACTCGGTGATCCCCGTCGTGTGGACCATCGAGTTCGATGCGGGTACCGGTCCGCAGACCCAGGAGGTTCCGGTGGCGTTGCCGCTCGCCGGCACGATCTCGGGTGCGCCTGGATCGCGGGTCGTCGAATTCGGTGGCGACACCACGGGTGCGGGATCCCAGCCGCTCGACGTCCCGGTCGGACCGGTTCCGGTTCCGCTTCCCACCATTCCTCCCGGGAACACGGCGAACCTGCTCTTCTCGGGCGCGCTGACGTCGGTCGAATTCTCGACCGACTTCGCGTTGACGATCCGAGCGGGCGAGATCGAGACCGCAGTGTTCGGCGACCTCGATGGTGATGGACGTGTCGGAAGCAGCGATCTCGGAATCCTGATCTCCTTCTGGGGAGACTGCCCCGGCTGCCTGGCGGATCTCAATGTGGATGGTCGCGTCGACGCGAAGGATCTCGGCGAATTGTTCGCCGCGTGGAGCACCTGAGCGACTTCAGGAGGTTCCCAGCAGTCGTGGTAGCGATCCGAGATCGAGGTTCCCACCGCACAGGACGACCCCGACCCGATCCGCATCGAGGGATCGAAGCGATTCGGTGCCGAGCGTGGCCACCCCGACCGCCGCGCTCGGTTCGATGACGAGCTTGGTTCGCTCGAGCACCATGCGAAGGGCGTCGCGAATCTGATCCTCGTCGACGAGGACGATCTCGTCGACGAGGTCGTGGATGATCGGGAAGGTGCGTTCTCCGAGCGTGGTACGCAGCCCGTCGGCCATCGTGGCCGTCGGATCGCCGCGGTGCGGTTCGATCCGCCCGCTCCGGAGCGAGCGTGCGGCGTCGTCCGCCAGGCGGGGCTCGGCCCCGACGACCCTCACGTCCGGGCTCAACGCCTTCATCACCGTCGCGACACCGGAGATCATGCCGCCACCTCCGACCGGTACGACGACCGCGTCGATATCGGGGACCTGCATGAGAAGCTCGATGGCCATCGTGCCCTGGCCCGCGATGATTCGATCGTCGTCGTACGGGGGGATCACGGTGCCACCGGTCGTCGCCGCGATCTCCGCGCATCGAGCGAGTCGCGATTCGAGGTTCGGCTCGCAGTCGTGCACGATTCCGCCATATTCCTCGACCGCACGACGTTTCACCGCCGGCGCATTGGTCGGCATCACGATGTGGGCCGCGACGCTTCGCTCGCGGGCCGCCCAGGCGAGCGCCTGGGCGTGGTTTCCTGAGGAGTGCGTGACCACACCTCGAGCCGCCGCCGCATCGTCGAGCAGGAGGACCGCATTCATCGCACCCCTCGCCTTGAACGCGCCGACCTTCTGCAGGTTCTCGCACTTGAGGTGCACTTGACGGCCGGCCCATGCGTCGATCGCACGGCATCGAGCGACCGGCGTTCGGTGGACGAACGGCTCGATTCGACCGAGGGCGGCCTGGACGTCGTCGATGGTCGGCCGGGGCATGGGCACCATCATCGGGATCGACGTCGGGATCGTCCAGTGGAGACACCGGCCGGAGGTGGAAAGTCCGGCCGGTGTGCTGGGCGTGGTCGAAGACGGAATGGCTCGGCGGGCGGGATCGCCCACCTCAGCTGCAGTTTCCGAAGAACCCCAGGAGGAGTCCGAGGTCGGCGCTGTCGACGAGACCGTTTCGATCGAAGTCCGCTCGCGAGTGGTCTGCGCCCCACTCACTGAGCAGGATTCCCAGGTCTGCGGCGTCGGTCCGGCCGTTGAAGTCCAGGTCGCCCTCGCAGTCGGGGACGATCTCGACGTCCGTACGTTCGTCGACGGTCGCCGAATCGCCGAGGAACGGGAGTTCGGGGGATGAAGGCGGGATCGCGAGGCGGCCGTCGATTCGAAGACCGTCGAACGCGTGTTCGTCGATCCGGTCGAAACCCTGGGGGGTGACTCGGTGGACCTCGATCAGCCCCTGGTCGTCACGAAACAGCACCATGTCGTCGACGTCGACGGTCATCTCGGCCCAGTCGCCGTCGCGAGGGACGGGCATCCACAGGCGAGCGAATCCCTGCGGCGTGATGCGCATGGGGTTGAGGGTGCCGTCGGTGAGGAGCAAGAAGACCCCACCGGGCAGCATCGCGATCGTCGAATCCGCGTCGACCATCGCATCGTCGGGGAGCGGGAATTCATCGACGACGGCCCGGATCCCGGGATCGAGCACCGCCACCACCTCCATCTCGGGTACCAGGACGTGCACGAGACCGAACGCGATCGCGATCGAGGTGCCTTCGCCCGGGAGCTGGGTCACGGTCAGGACCCCACCGGAGACGGGATCGAACGTGATCACACGATCGAGTGAGATCGCGTGCAGGCGACCGGCGTCGTCGAATGCGAGAGGGCCGGTGATCGGCGCATTGGGCGGAAGGTCGATCTCCTGTGGGGAGGAATCCACGCCCCGCATGGTTCGGTAGAGCCTCCCCTGGCACGTCGAGAAGATCGAGTTCGACCTCGGTCCCACCACGACCCGATCGACGGCGGCGGTGTGCTGGAGAACGTCTCTCATCGCGTCGGGCGTGCCGAACTCCGGGACGGCCGTGACTCGTTCGACGGTGCCCGAGGATTCCCCCCAGCTCATGAACCAGCGGGGGGTCAGTGTGATGTAGCCCTCGAACGCGTAGATTCGAAGTTCGGGGGTCTGCGCGGTGTCTTCGTCGCCGTCGTGATCCACCATCCTCGTGTAGGGAGCGCCGAAGACATCGATCGGGACGGCGCGGCCGCCGAAACTCAGGATGGTGTCCTGGACATCGAAGAAGCGGGTCTCGAACCGAGACTGGTTCGAGTTGGAATCCGTCGTCCACGGGTTTCGCAATCCGACTCGACGGACGTCGGGACCGACGAAGGCGCGGTTCACCGTCTCGTAGTGGCCGCCGATGCGATCCTCGACGCCACCGGTGGGCCATCCAAGTGGCCACAGGGCATCCGAAGAGCCTCGATACGACGCGGCGAGGGCGATGCCGACGGCGTTGTCCCTGGCGAGGCGTTGCGACAGTTCCTCGAACCGTGGTGGAGCGGAGTCCGCGTCGCTCCGATCGAAGACCGCGGCGTCGACGACGAACCGGTAGGTGAGTCGGTCTCGCAGCGCGTCGCGAAGCGCACCCATGCCGGTACCGCACGGATCGGGGCGGGGACCTGGTGCGGTGATCCCCGTGCCGATGTCCGAAAGCAGCGCGGTGAGCTCGTCGTAGTCGTCGGGGGAGGCCCAGCTCGTCTCCGGGATTCCCGGGTCGACCTCGGAGAATCCGTGGGTCGAGACGTACCCAAGCAGGTTGGAGATCGCGGCGGGCCCACAGTAGCAGTCGCCGTTGTTGGGCAGTTCCCGTCGCCGCTGATCGAAATCCGGCATGTTCTCGACGATGTACCCGTGGGTGTTCCGGTCGACGTAGTGGCTGTAGATGTCGGCGTTCGCGTGGTACGAGACCGTACCGGCAAGGGCGGCGATCATGGCCTGGGTGGGAGCGATCGCGCGAATGGCGGTTCTCCCGGAGCGTGTCGCTTGCATGGTCTGCACCTTCGGTGATGAGCTTGGAAGGTGGTTTCCGGGGCCACCCGACCACTTCCGCGTCGATCGCCGCGATCTCACAGCTCCATGACGAAAGAAACGGCCCGGCAAAGTCCACAGGGACCGGTCCGAAGACCGGCCCCTGCAGGTGCGGTTCCGCCTGAAGGCGGTTCTACCCAACCCCCCGGAAGGGAAGAAACACGAGAAGAGATGGATTCGATCCCCCGACCCGTCGACGATCGGCGTTCCTCCGGTCTTGAGACCGCTTTCGTCGCCGCGATCCTCGATGTGGGGCGACGCCCTTCGAGGAAAACATCACGAGTTCGCCGTGAGTAGAGGCGATGCCATCCGCTGTGACACCCCGGGCGAGGAATTTTTGGATTTCCGAGGGCGGTCAGCCGGGGGATACGAAAAGACACGTCGGCCGACCCGGAGATCGACCGACGTGTCCGATGCGTCCACCTGGCGGTGGCTCGGATCCCAGCCCCTCGGAAGCGGGTCTCTCACTGGCGGGATCGCATCGTGGTGAGGAATCGGTCATGTCTCCCAGTGTCGGTAGCGCCCATGGTGGATGGTGTGACGGCGTATCCGACCGTTTGCGAACTTCCTGCCGCTCGAAGGTCTTCGGCGTACACTTTCCGAGTCACTCGGGGCGTCCTCGGTCATCCGATCGAGCGACTGAGACGAACCCGTGGAACCTGATCCGGTTGACACCGGCGGAGGGAATGTGGCCCATCGAATCCTCGATTCGATCGTCAATCCTCCGAGCAGCCACCTGAACGCCCTGCGGGGTTGGAGATGTCGATGATCACACCACGCCCGGAAGATTCCTGGACCCTGCCGCACCATGGCGCCACGGACCCGGCGACCGCACCGACCGGTACGACGCCGGGCTCGCTCGCGAACCGTCCCGACATCGGTGGACCGCTGTCCTACAGCTCGCCCGACACGCCGGGCATGCCGCCGGTGAGCGAACGGACGGCGTGGGACTTCCTCCCGGAAGGATGGAGCATCGAAGCGACGGACGATCACGACGCCGGATGCGGCGGTCACAATCAGAGCGCGATCGGGACGTGGATCCGCGCCGTGGCCCCGTCCGACTTCACCCCGATCACCCAGCTCGAATCCGCTCGGCTGGGCCTGGTGACGACGGAGATGACCCGGGTCGCCGAGCGCGAGCCGCACCTGACGCCGCATCAGGTGAGAGACGAGGTCGCGGCCGGCCGCATGGTGATTCCCGCCAACCGCAACCACCTTCGCCACAACCTCGATCCCATGGCGATCGGGCGGGCGTCGAAGACCAAGATCAACGCGAACATGGGCGCCTCGCCCGTGTCGAGCTCGACCGACGAGGAGGTCGAGAAGCTCAAGTGGGCGGAGAAGTGGTCGGCCGACACGGTCATGGACCTCTCCACCGGAGGCGACCTCGACGCCACCCGCGACGCGATCATCCAGAACTCGACCGTACCGATCGGCACCGTCCCGATCTACTCGATGATCATCGGTCGCAAGCTCGAGGATCTCGACGAAGACGTGATCCTCGAGACGCTCGAGCACCAGGCCAAGCAGGGCGTCGACTACTTCACGGTGCATGCCGGCGTACGCAAGGCCCATCTTCCGCTCGTTAAGGACCGGATCATCGGGATCGTGAGCCGAGGTGGATCCCTGCTTGCGAAGTGGATGCTGACCCACGATCGAGAGAATCCCGCCTACACCGCCTGGGAGCGGATCTGCGCCGTGATGCGCGAACACGACGTGACCTTCTCGATCGGCGACGGCCTTCGCCCGGGTGGCCTCGCCGATGCGACCGATGCGGCCCAGCTGGCCGAGCTGGAGACGCTCGGGGAACTGACCGAACGGGCCTGGCGCTGCGGCGTCCAGGTGATGATCGAGGGACCCGGCCATGTCCCCTTCGATCAGGTCGAGTTCAACATGAAGCTGCAGCGTCGGCTCTGTCACGGCGCGCCCTTCTACGTCCTCGGTCCGCTGGTGACCGACATCTTCCCCGGGTACGACCACATCACGTCCTGCATCGGCGCGACTGCCGCGGCCTATCACGGCGCGTCCATGCTCTGCTACGTGACACCGAAGGAGCACCTCGGTCTCCCGAAGCGCGACGACGTGAAGCAGGGATGCATCGCCTACCGCATCGCGGCCCATGCCGCGGACGTCGCCCTTGGAATTCCTGGCACCCGAGATCGGGACGACGAGCTCACCAAGGCCCGCGCGGCGTTGAACTGGCAGAAGCACTTCGATCTCTCGTTCGACCCCGACACGGCTCGGGCCTACCACGACGAGGATCTCGACGTCGATACCGACTTCTGCGCCATGTGTGGTCACGACTGGTGCAGCGTCCGGATCTCGAAGGAGATCCAGGAGTTCGCGAGCGGCAAGGCGGAAGGCTTCGATCGGGGGGCGCCGATTCGATCGGACGCCCTCACCGAGGAGCAGAAGGAGATCCTCGAGAAGCGCGGTGTACTCAGCCCGGAGGAGATCCACGCCCTCGCCAGCAAGACCAAGAAGTCGGTCAAGGGCGACGCGGAGAAGGCGAGCTGCCATTCCGACTACGTCGATCCCGACGAGGCGAAGCGGATCCAGTCGGAGAAGTACGTGCAAATCAACACGGCGCCGGCCCACAATCTGCCCAGCCACGATCCGTTGATCTGATTTCGATCGATCGATCGATCGGGCGGTCGAAGTCGGAGAACGGAAGAGCATCGTGCGCACCTCGATTGTCATCCCCGCCTACAACGCGGCCCAGTGCTTGACCACGACGTTGGACACGGTCTCCGCTCAGTCGCTCGCGGCGAACGAGGTGATCGTGGTCGACGACGGTTCGGCGGACGATACGGCGAACGTCGCATCCGCCCATCCGGTCGTCACGCAGGTACTGACGCGTGAGAACGGCGGGATCTGTCCCGCCCGCAACGACGGGATCGGCGTGGCGACGGGAGAGCTCGTCTTCAATCTCGATGCGGACGATCTCTGGCACCCGGAGTATCTCGAACGCATGGTCGGCATGATGCGGGACCATCCCGAGGCGTCCAGCGGGTTCGCTCGCTATCGCCCCTGGGTCGATCCGGTCGAATCGCCGGCGCCATGGGAGCAGTCGCTCGACCGGTCGGTCGCGGTGCACGATGCGGCGTCGTATCACCATGCCATGATGGACGGTCTGCCGGTCCTGCCGAGTTTCCATGTGGCCAGGATGGATGCGTTGCGGAGGATCGGACCGCGTCCGTACGTCGAACATCATCGACAGGGCGAGGCCGCCTACTTCTGCGGGTTGCTCGCGGCGCTCGGGCCCGTCGCGGAGCACGAGGCCCCCCTTGGTCGGTATCGGATGCACGCCACCGCGGTCACCGGTGACGAGATGGACGCGGCCCGTCGCATCGTGCCATGTGTCGCCGATCTTCGCCGCGTGCTCGCGGAGCGGACCGATCTCGAGGTGTCTCCCGAGATCCGGAGTCTGTTCGATCGACATGTCGCGACCTGGTACCGGCGTTGCGGTCGAAGGCTGGGAGGCGGCGGCGATCGGCGAGAGGGACGCTCACTCCTGCTGCGTGCGGCCCGACTCGGCGACGGTCGAGCATGGCTCCAGTGGGGTGCGAGCTGGTTCCCCGCGATCGATCACAAGGTCTGGGTCGCGGCCTGGCGCCCGCCCCCGGCCCGTCGGCAATCGGGTTCCGAGGCGTGGTCGGTCGACTGAGTGTGCGATTCATGGCGAAGTATCCTCGCGACCGTTCCTCGGTCTCCTACACTTGGAAGTCGTTCGTTGAGTTGGACATCGCGTGATCCTGGCGGAGGAAACGAGCATGTCGCAGCACAAGAAGGATCCCGATCCGGGAAGCGCGGCACCGACGCGGCCGACGATCACCGGTGACGCATCGAGTCGACCGGCCGGCTCCGGCATCTTCAACCTGCCCGAGATGGCGTTCCAGGAGCTCTACATCTGGCTGATCTTCGTGAGCAGTCTCGACATCATGCTCACGTGGGTCATCCTCCGGAACGGCGGCGAGGAGGTGAACCCCGTCGCCGAGCTCGTCATCGAGAAGCGCTGCTCGCCCAATCGCCCGCTCGCGGACCCGTGGTCAAAAATCTTGTACCAGAGCCGCCTCCGACACGAGCCGCACGCGCTCGTGCAGATCAAAGACATCGCGCGCGCCGCCGCCATCCCCGCCGGGGCCGGCACCGCCGCCGCGCCGTAGTCGCCGACGC
>PKCT01000285.1 GCA_002862325.1 Phycisphaerae bacterium | reverse complement strand
CCGCCCAGGTCGGCGGCACCCGCGCCCCGCACGCCTGGTACGGCGGTCTCATCACGCCCGCGGGGAGCTCGGAACCCCGGTACTCCTTCGCCGTGGTGGTCGAACACGGCAACTCGGGTGGTGCCGCCGCCGGGCCGGTGGCCTCCCAGCTCATCCGGGCGATGGCGGCGGAGGGATATCTGGGACAGCAGGCTCGCGAGGCGCTGAACGCGACGCCGATAGAGTGGGTGAACGATCTGCCATTCGCATCCGGCGACCGCATCGCCACGGCTCGTTCAGCCGAACCAACCCGTGACTGACCCCGAGCTGCCAACCTCATCCACGCTGGCCAAGACGCCCGATCGCCCGGAGCGGCAACCCTTCACGGCGCGCGGTCTGCACGAACATGCGCGGGAACTCCACATCGGCGGCATCCGGTGGTGGAATCCGGGTTGGATCTGCGTCGGCTCGGCGATCCTTCTGAACCTCATCGGGCTGGCTGCGATCGCGACGACGGAACCCGGATTCGCGAGGAAGCAGCTGATCTTCGTACCGATCGGGATCGTCGCGGCCATCGTGGCGGCGTTCCCCGACTATCGACGCTGGCGTCGATGGGTTCCGGCGCTCTGCGTCGTCACGTTGGCGCTCCTGATCTTCGTCCTCCTCCCGTTCGTTCCGGAGGAGATCGTCCGGCCCCGGAAGGGTGCCCGACGGTGGATCAATTTCGGTGTGACCGACTTTCAGCCATCCGAACTGGCGAAGGTGGTCTGGATCCTCGCGCTCGCGAGCTGGTTCAGGCTCCGATGGAACATCCGATCGATCCAGGGATTCGTGCTGCCGTTCATCATCACCGCCATTCCCATGGTGCTGATCCTCCTCGAACCCGATCTCGGCACCGCGCTCCTCTTCATCCCGACGCTCCTCGCGCTGCTCATGGTGGCGGGGGCGAAGCTGTGGCAGGTCGGGACGGTGGTCCTCGTGGGCGCGGTCGCCGTGTCGGCGGTGCTCTTCGTCCCGCCCGTCCGGGGTCTTCTGAAGGAGCATCAGCAGGATCGAATCGAGGCCCATCTCGCCCAGGTCGTCAACGACGGCCGGTATCGGAGCAACATCGGATACCAGGGCTATCAGGCGATGACCCTGGTGGGCGCGGGAGGCATGACGGGGGTCGGACGCGACCACGCCGAGACCCTCATTCGCTTCAACCAGCTTCCCGAAGAACACAACGACATGATCTTCGCGGTCATCACCTGTCGATGGGGGCTCCTGGGGGGACTCGTCACCTGGGGGCTCTTCGCGGTACTCGGGGTCGGCGGGTTCCTGGTCTCCGCCTTCGCGCGGGATCTGATCGGCAGACTCCTGGCCGCCGGACTGACCACGATGATCCTCGTCCAGGCCACGATCAACACCGGAATGACGGTCGGTCTGCTGCCGATCACCGGCATGACGTTGCCCTTCATCAGTTCCGGTGGATCGAGTCTGGTGACGATGTGGCTCACGATCGGACTCATTCTCAACGTCGGCCTCCGACGGCCCCGCCGAATGGAGCGATGGGAGATCGCCACCGGCGAGTGAGTCCGCGGGGCGCAGGTGTGGTACATGTGGTCGAATGGCCGAACACGCCACCCCACCACCCTCCGACTTCATCGATGCCGCGGCGAGTCTCGGGGTCGAGTTCGATCCGGGTGATCTCGATCGTCTCGCCGGATTCATCGCACGCCTCTACGAGGCGAATCGACGCATGAACCTCACCGCCGTGCGTGATCCCATCGATGCCTGGCGGCGTCACGTCCTGGACAGTCTCACGCTCCTTCCCTGGGTCGCGGCGGCGACGGCCGCCGCGGAGGCGGCGAATCGGCGACCCAGACTCGTGGACGTGGGGTCGGGGGGCGGTCTTCCCGGCCTCGTCCTCGCCTGCATCGATCCGAGTCTCTCCGTGGTCCTGATCGAGGCCACGGGCAAGAAGGCGGACTTCCTTCGAGACACCGCGGCCGGGCTCGGGCTGTCCGCGGTGACGGTGGTCAACGACCGCGCGGAGCGCGTCGGACGCGATCCGGACCATCGCGAGATCTACGATCTCGTGACGAGCAGAGCGGTGGGCCCGCTGCCGATCCTTGCGGAGTACCTCGTCCCGCTCTCACGAGTCGACGGCACGATTCTGGCCATCAAGGGGGCACGGGCCGAGGAGGAGCTGCTCGAGGCGAAGCAGGCGCTGTACCTCCTCCACGCCGAATGTCGGGAGGTCGTGCCGACGGAGACCGGGCGGATCGTGGTACTGGGCAAGCGTCGCGCCGTCCCGCGAGCGTATCCCCGAGAGGTCGGTGAACCGAAACGCAAGCCACTCGGCTGAACCCGCCCTATGCTGAGGGCGAAGATGCTGCCTCCCGTCTCAAATCTCCTGGCCGAAGGCGGTCCGATCGCCCGTCGGCTTCCCGGCTTCGAGCCGAGGCCGCAGCAGGTCGAGATGGCGACCGCGGTGGAGCGGACCCTCTCCCGAAACGAGCGGCTCTTCGTCGAGGCGGGGACCGGAACCGGCAAGAGCTTCGCCTATCTCCTTCCCGCGATCGCCCAGCTTCTGGCCCATCGCGAGGAGAAGATCGTGGTGTGCACGCACACCATCAGTCTGCAGGAACAGTTGATGGACCAGGACCTCCCGCTTCTGCGCGCGGTGGTGCCCGACGAGTTCACGGCGGTGCTGGTCAAGGGGCGTGCGAACTACCTGTCCAAGCGCCGACTCCGACTCGCCGTCGAGCGGGAGACCCGGTTGCTGGCCGACGAGGATCGCCATTCCCTCCAGCAGATCGAGCACTGGGCGTCGAGGACGTCCGACGGGACGCTCGCGACACTTCCGCAGCTCGATCGGCGGAGCGTGTGGGATCACGTGCAGAGCGAGAGCGGCAACTGTCTCGGGCGTCGATGTCCGACCCACGACGAGTGTTTCTACCAGTCGGCCCGTCGCAGGATGGAGAACGCCGACCTCCTGGTGTGCAACCACGCGCTGTTCTTCAGCGACCTCGCGCTTCGGATCCGCGGTGCCGGATTCCTTCCTCCGTATCGCCACGTCATCCTCGATGAAGCGCACACCATCGAGGACGTCGCCGCGGAGCACTTCGGTCTCCGGGTCTCCGAGGGACGGGTGCGACATCTTCTGCGGATGTTGATCTCCGATCGGACGAATCGAGGCGTGCTCGCGACGCTTCAGTCGACCATGGGCGACCGGGAGGCGTTGCGGGACGCGATCTTCGCGCGGCACGACGCCGAGGCGGCCGCGAACGCCTTCTTCGACGAGGTCTCGACCTGGAGAGCGCGTCCCGGAAACGCATCGGGACGAATGGTGGGTTCAGACCTGTTTCCGAATCCGCTCACGCCGGCGTTGAAGAAGCTCGCCTCGGCGTTGAAGCTGCTCCGAGCCGAGACGACGGACGAGACGACCGAGATGGAACTCGGTTCGCTCGCAGGTCGAGCGGCGGAGATCGCCGAGTCGGCATCGATGCTCATCGACCAGGCCATCGAGGGATGCGTCTACTGGGTGGACACGACGCCGGGGCGTCGGGGCGGTCGGGATCGCGGTTCGATCACCCTCGCCTGTGCCGCGGTCGACGTTGCACCGATTCTTCGCGAGCATCTCTTCGGTCGCGAGGGGGCCGTGGTGTGCACGAGCGCGACCCTGGCCACCGGTGCGGAGGACTTCTCACTCGCCACCTCGCGTCTGGGGGCGGAGGATGCGCAGACGCTCCAGGTCGGATCGCCCTTCGACTTCGCGAGGCAGATGCGGGTCCTGGTCGATCCACACCTTCCGGATCCGCGGGACGCGGCCTACCAGGAGCGGCTGGTGGATCGGATCGTCGAGCAGGTTCGCGCGACCGACGGTGGAGCCTTCGTCCTCTTCACCAGCAACCAGGCGATGCGGCAGGCCGCGGACGGCGGGCGGGAGAGGCTGGAGGAGGCGGGTCACCAGGTTCTGGTCCAGGATCGATCCATGCCTCGGAGCCTTCTTCTGCAGCGTTTCAGGGAGGACGATCGAGCGGTTCTCTTCGGCGTGTCGACCTTCTGGCAGGGCGTCGACGTCCGGGGGCGAGGTCTGCGAAACGTCATCATCACCCGACTTCCCTTCGACGTTCCAGATCGGCCGATCGTCCAGGCCCGACACGAGATGATCGAGGCGGCGGGGGGGAAGCCTTTCTTCGAGGATCAGGTGCCCCGCGCCGTGATTCGGTTCAAGCAGGGGATCGGAAGGCTGATTCGATCGGCGGACGACGAGGGACGCGTCGTCGTCCTGGATCCACGAATCGCGACCAAGGGCTACGGGCGGGCGTTCCTCGCGGCCATCCCCGAGGGTGTGGTCGTGGATCAGCTGGATCCCCCGATGATCGACCCAGGTTCGGAGGAGGTCTTCGACGACTGGATCTCCGAGGACGGCGAGTCGTTCCCCGGCGGATTCGACGCGCTCGACTAGGCCGACTCGCCGGCGCTCAGGGCTTCGTCGCCGCACGCACGGAGCCGTCGCGCGAGCGATGGAAGAAGAACCAACGTACTGGCGAGGCAGCAGAGGCTCCCGATCGCCATGAGCGCGCCGAGGCTCTGCAGGCCGCGGTGATTCGCGAAGATCAGAGAGCCGAATCCAATGCCGGTGGTGATCGCGGTGATGACCACCGCCTTGGCGGTTCCCGAGATCGACGCTCCCGAGGTCTCTCGAAGTCGGTGCATGAGGTGGATCCCACTGTCCACGCCGAGTCCGAGCAGGATCGGGATTGCGAAGAAGTTGGCGACGTTGAAGGACACGCCCACCATCGCGGCGATGCCAACCGTCCAGACGAGCCCCACCAGGAGGGCGATCATCGTCACCAACGTCGCTTTGATCGATCGGAAGTCCGCCCACACCAGGATGGTGACGAGGACCAGGGAGAGGAGTCCCATGGTGATGAAGGAGCGACGCATGTCGCGCAGCGACTCGTACTGGGTGATCGGTACACCGGTGACGTCGGGATCGACCCTTCGCACCGCTTCGACGAAGCTCGCCATCCCTTCCGGATTCCAGACGTCGCCGGCCGGAACGAGGGAGACGAGGAAGCGTCCACTCCCGGCCATCAGTCGCTTCCGGACCGCCTCCGGAAGGACATCGCGCAGGGGCGTTTCGGCGCCCGATCTAAGCATCTCGATCGCGTGCCGTACCCGGGCCCTGGTCGCCTCGACCGCGGCCCTTCGTCCCACGATCCCTCCTTGCTGCGACGTCGCGGTCCGGAACGCCTCCGAGAGCGCTCGAAGTCGACTCGCGAGCGCGTCGAGGCGGGTGGCGCCGGAGGGATCCACGGAACGAGCGTTCCGGGCCAGGGTTCGGACCCGGTCGCTCGCCCGGCGAAGGCTGGTCGCGTCGATCTTCGTGGCCGGAGGTCGGACGCCGCGCGGCTCGACTGGCATCGCGTTCGCCACGAAGGTGGCCCGGAGTCGATCACGGGCCGGAGTGGGTGGCGCAATGAGATCGAGCACGCTTCGAACCGCTCCGATCGCGGGTTCGGTGCGAGCTCGTTCCGTGATCTCCTCGACCTGCGCGATCGAGTCGGCGATCGATGCCGCGAACCAGGACGCGCTGCTCGAATCCTCGAGGACGCGGTGCTCCCACTCGACGCTCTCCAGGCCCTCCGCCTGGAGCTCGAGGAGGTTGTCCTCGAATCGAGCCTCCTCGTACACAGCGAACGCGAGCAGACCGGTCGCCAGCGTTCCCACGACGAGCACCCATCCGGACCCCCGAGAAGCGTTGTCTCCACCGTGACGCTCGGTCGTCGCTCCATCGACCGCGACGTCGGAAGACTCGCGACCGCGATCGCTCAGATACAGAAGACTCGGCAGGACCACGCACATCGCGATCATGCACAGGATCAGACCGACGCCGGCGATCAATCCAAGCTCGCGCAGACCGCCGAAATCGGTCAGCAGAGCAAGGAGAAACACACCGGCGCTCGTCGTCGCTCCGAAGAGATTGCCGACCCCGGCGGTGCGGACCACCTCGTCGAGCGCCTTCTCCCGCGATGTCCCCGACCGTCTCGATTCCAACCAGCGGCTCACGATGTGGACGCCGTAGTCCAGTCCGACGCCCACCAGCACCAGCATGAACACGATCGAGAGCAGATTCAGTCGCCCGACGAGCAGAGTGGCTGCGCCGTAGGTCCAGCCGAAGGCGCATGCGAAGGCGATCACGATCAGTAATGGCCGTACGATTCCTCTGAACATCCAGATGAACAGGATCGCGATGATCGCGAAGGCCGCGGCGGCACAGCGAGTCATGTCGGCGTCACTCGTCGCGAGTTCGTCCGCCTGCAGCACCGGTTTGCCCGTCAGGCCAATGTCGACCTCAGGATGGGTTCGCCCGACGTCGACCAGTACCTTCCGAATCGCGGCGAGGGGACCTTCGATCGCTGCGAGGGTGCCGAAGTCCTTGCGTGGCATGATCTCGACGAAGCGGAGCCTTCCATCCGGGTTGACGAGGTACTCCCGTTCCAGAGACCGGGCCAACGCGAAGTCGGAGGGGGTGGCCAGTTCCGCGACGTCCTCGAGTCGGGTCGCGGCGATCGACTCGAGAAGCAGGACGCCGCCGGCGGCGTTCTCAATTCGAGCGGCATCGTCGAGATCGAGCGCGCGGACGTCCGAAACGCGACCGATGCGTCGCATGCCCTCGGCGAGGATGGCCGCGTTGGACGTCTCCGAGGCGAGAAGACCGGTGGCGTCACCCGCCCTAACGAGACCCTCCAGATCCGACTCCGACATCGACCAGGTGCCGAGACGCCATTGTTCATCCGCCGTGACCCAACCCTGCACCTCGGGGAGTTCGGGAATCTCGCGAAGCCGGTCTACCAGCAGATCGACGACTCGATCCGCTTCGGCTTCGGATGCGTCCACCGGGTCCACGACCACGTAGATGAACTCGAGATCGCCGAATTCCTCGATCCACGCGCGAAACGGTGCCATGAAGGGGCGGTCGTCGGCGATGAGATTGTTCGTGTCCGCGTCGAGCTGGAGAAAACGTGCCGCCGCGTATCCACCGAGAATGGCCACCAGCAACGCGAGAACGACGATCGCGGTCGCCCCTCGTTGAATCAGCCGACCGATCACGAGACGGTCACTGGAACTGGAGGTTTTCTGGGTTGAACGTGGCATGGACGAGGCTTGCCGAGTATCTCAAATTCATGGTCTGAGCGTGTCTTCCGAACATCGGTGCGCGAGCTTCGAGGATCCACCGTGGGGCATCTTCTCCGGTCACCGATCTCGGGCCGGAGGCTGGTTTTTCCGATGCCCTGTCGATCGCCTCCGGTGGTGCCGCGATTCGTCGATCGGGTCCGGTTGGGGAGCCCCTTCGGAGCGATCTCCATCGCTTGCACATCCCGATTCAGGTGCCTCGGGTCCCGTTCCGGGGACGCAGGACGGTTTTTCGGCTTTTTCAGCGGAGGCTGTGAGGCCGACGGGACTTCTCCGGAAGTTTCTGTCCGACGCCCCGTCAGGGCTCGGGAAGAACCAACCGAGGAGATCAGTCATGCCCCACCGACCTGGAATTCGATCCTTGATCAGCCCCGCGATCATCGCGGGTGCGATGTTCGCGGGTACGCCCGCCGCGAAGGCCGGGAACGAGCAGTTCGGCTTGATCCAACATGATTCCGTCGCTCGTCAGTGGAACGAGATGCTGCTCGAGTCCATCCGCAAGGACCAGGCGCGGCCGGTGGTCCATGCTCGAAACCTGTTCCATGTCTCGGCGGCGATGTGGGACGCCTGGGCGATGTTCGATCCCGACGCCACGCCGTGGCTCCATGTCGAAACGGCACCGAAGGTTCGCGACGTGGAAACGTTCCGAAATCGCGTCATCGCCCATGCGGCCTATGGACTCGTTCGGCATCGCTTCACCACCTCCCCGGGTTTCTCCACGATGGCCGCCCACTACGACCAGCTCATGGTGCAGCTGGGATGCGATCCGTCCGATCTCTCGACCGCCGGAAAGACCGCCGCGGCGATCGGGAACCGGATTGCCGCGAGCTACGTTCTCTTCGGCCTCTCCGATGGGGCGAACGAGATCGGCGACTATGCGAACCAGTGGTACGTACCGCTCAACGATCCTCTGCTTCCACCGCTCTCCGGGACGCAGTCGATCGCCGTTCCGGATCGCTGGCAGCCGCTTGCGCTCGACTACTACGTCGACCAGTCGGGCCATGTGGGTGTGAACGGCTACCCCGAGTTCCTCGGTCCCGAATGGGGCCAGGTGACGCCTTTCGGTCTGACCGACGACCATCGAACCGACTACCAGCGTGATGGGTACGACTATCCGGTCTACGTGGATCCCGGTGCGCCGCCGAGGCTCGACGCCGCCGGCGAGCAGGC
>PKCT01000176.1 GCA_002862325.1 Phycisphaerae bacterium | reverse complement strand
GCGAGCCGACCGCCAGAACGACGCCCAGGGCCTGGGCGGCCTCAGCCAGCCGCGCATTGATCGCCTCGGCCCGCGACGGCCCGCCGGTCATCGAACTGATCAGGAACGGCAAGGCGACCGGTCGCCCCAGAAAGCGCGTCGCCAGATCGATCGCGTCGTGATCGATATCCGGCAGGGCGTCATGAACGAAACGGACGGCGTCCAGACCCGATGTCGTCTGGCTGACGCCTCGCCCGGCCCGCACATAGTCGATGTGTTCGTCCTTGCGCCGGATCAAGGCATCGGCGTCGGTGGACATCGCAAACGGCTCCTGGCGGGTTGCATCCGACGCGGTCGTGATGCCGTATGGCATCATAAAGGTTCGGCGCGTGGTCGCAACGCGACGCCGGCGAGTATGGGAGATCTGTATGGCGATCGTCGGCATCCGGCGCCAACCGCCCCTGGCGGACGCATCCTGCGACCCCGACGATCTGCGCCTTCGGGTTCAGTCGCGCCTGGCTGAGCTGGCTCCGGCGCACGACGGCCTGCTGTCTACGGCGGCCCGCGAGGCCTTGTTGGGCCAGGGAAAACGCGTCCGGCCGGTGCTGGCCATGCTGGCGGCGGCGCATGTCGGCGGCGATCCGGAAGACGCACTGGACTATGCCTGCGCGCTGGAAATGGTCCATGCCGCGTCGCTGGTTCTGGACGATCTGCCGTGCATGGACGACGCCTCGCTGCGTCGGGGCCAGCCGACCCTGCACCGTCGCCACGGCGAGGATACGGCGGTTCTGGCGGCCGTGGCCCTGTTGAACCAAGCGACGCGTCTGGTGCTGCAGACCCCGGCGCCGGCGGAAACGCGTCTGGCGGCCCTGGACCTTTTGACGCAGGCGATTGGTTTCAATGGTCTGTCCGAAGGTCAGATGCGCGACCTGCGCGACGACGCGAGGAATCGCGACGAAACCGCCTTGCGCCAGATCAACGACCTGAAAACCGGCGCCCTGTTCGTCGCCACCGTGCGCGGCGGCGGTCTGCTCGGCGGCGGCGATACGCAGGATCTGGCGCGGCTGTCAATTTTCGGCGAGGCGATCGGCTTCGCCTTCCAGCTGTGCGACGATCTGCTGGATGTATGTTCAACCGTGGACGCCGTCGGCAAGGACGTGGGTCAGGACGACGACACAACCACCTTCGTCGATCTGTGGGGCGAATGCCGGACCCGCGCGGCGGTGCGACAATCCTTGGCCAAGGCGGTCGAGGCGGTCGGCCATGACAGCCCCCTGGCCCTGTATGTCCTGGACCTATTCCAGCAGGCTGAACTTGGGGTCTGAGGTCACGCCGGCCTTGTCGCTGAGCGGGATCGATGCGGGCTACGACGGCCGACCCGTGCTGCGTGACTTCAGCCTCAGCATCGCTGCGGGCGAGGTTTATGCGCTGCTCGGGGCGAATGGTGCGGGCAAGTCCACGGTGGCGCGTGTCGCCTCGGGTCTGCTGCCCGCGCGGCGCGGTCGTGTCGTCTTGAGCGAGGGCGGCGGACCACGCGGGCGCATCGGGCTGGCGCCGCAGGACAGCGCCCTGTTCCCGGCCCTGTCGCCGCGCGAGAACGTCGATGGTGATCCTCCCCTGGGACAGGGTCGCGTCGGCAGTGTCCAGGATGGACCACGATCCGCTTGGAACGGAAACCCGCCTCTGCAGCTATCGCGTCGTCGCCACCGAACGTTCGGACGGCGTGATCCAACTCGACGCCGAGGACGCGTTTCCGATCGGAACGTCTCTCGTGCGAGAGAATCGCGGACCGACCGGACGAGCCACCTGGGGCGGCTGGACGCGGATCGAGGATGCGCTCGAATGGTCCATCGAGCTGGAT
The DNA here is from genome assembly GCA_002862325.1 of Phycisphaerae bacterium. GTDB lineage: Bacteria > Planctomycetota > Phycisphaerae > Phycisphaerales > SM1A02. Next base: position 6,555 of record PKCT01000176.1, on the reverse strand, counting down.
CGTCCGGGACGATTCGTGGTAGAGATCGAAGTGGCCTCTCGTCGGCGAGACGCAGGAACTCCCGTGCGTCTGTCCGTCAACGGCGATCTGCTCGAAGGACGGATCGAAGCCACCGGAGGCCCGTACATGTTTCAACGACAACGACTCGGCACCCTCGACGTGGATCGAAAGGGCGAGGTCGTGCTCCGCTTCGAGGCGCTTTCGCGCCCTCGGCGAGAGGTCTGCAAGATCGCATCGATCCGTCTGACGCGCGTCGATCGGCAGGAACCTGCTGCTTCGCGGTAGGGTGCCCTCGATCCCGTCATGCGACACCCCCTCCTCCGAGACCAGGCCAGGATCTACGTCACCGCCGACTCGCACTTCGGCCAGGTCGACGCGATCGAATCCTACGACCGCCCCTTCGCCGACGAGAGAGCGATGACGGATGCGATCGTGGACCGCTGGAACGACGTGCTCCGACCCGACGACGTCCTGGTCCATCTCGGTGACTTCGTCGGGGATCTCAAGGACACCGACGAAAAGGTGCGGGTCGCCGCCGAGGTGCGGCAACGGCTCCGGGTGGGGCGGATCCTCCTCGTTCGCGGCAATCACGATCCGCGCAGAGCCGAATTCGAGGCGAACTTCGAGGACGTGGTCGACCTGCTCGACCATCGAGTGGCTCACGCGACCCATCGCGTGGTCATGAGCCACTACCCGATGCGGAGCTGGCGTGGAAATCGAAGAGGATCGGTCCACCTCTACGGCCACACGCATGGCCGGCTCGAGGAGATCGGGCGATCCACCGACGTAGGCGTCGACTGTTGGAAGTTCCGGCCCGTTCGGTTCGAACCACTGCTCGAGTGGCTGGCCTCCCGTCCCATCCTCGCGTTCCCCATGCGACGCATGCGACGGCAGCCGGAACGGAACCAGTTCTTCGCCTGAACGGCGTCGGTCGGCTGACCGGGTTCTTTGAGGTTGGACCCGGATCAAGCCGATAAGAGGGGGTCGGCGGCTCCTCCCCGCGATCGATTTCACACCGGAATGCATGGCCATCAATCGCTTCGCGTCCTATCTCGGCTGGCTCCTCGCGATCGCGTTCCTCATCGGACTCGTGATCACGGCCAGGCACCTGCATCGGCAGCGACTGCTTGTGGCGGAGCTTCGTGACGACCCTGCGGGACTCCAACTCTTTCGGGATCGACTCGCGGCTCTCGACGAATCGCGAGTCCTCATCATCGGCGACTCCCGGGCCGCACACCTGGGGGACCTGCGGCTGGAGGACCGGGCCACGGACAACCGGGGCGTCCCCGGCCAGACCACGTCCGAGATCCTGGCGAGAGCCGGCCGGGACCTGATCCTCGAACCTCCATCGGCGCTGATCGTGGTTGCGGGCGTGAACGATCTCACGGTCGAGGCGGACGACGAGGCGACCAATGCGGCCATCCGGAACGTGAACGATCTCGTAGTCATGGGACGGCGGCTCGCCATACCGACCATCGTCGTCGAGACGTGGCCGCCGCAGCGATCCGCCGGACTGAGAGGACTTCTGCTCCCGGCGGCCATGGACTCGAACCTCGAGAGGCTGAACCGCGAGGTCAGGACGGCTTGCGGCACCCACGGAGCGACCTTCGTCGAGACGGACTTCCTCCTCGAACCCGACGGCGGGCTTGCCGACCGATTTACCCGCGATGCACTGCATCTCAACACGGCGGGTAACGCCGCGATTCGGGATGCGATCGTGAAGGCTCTGAGAAACACCGATGGAAGCGAGGACTGATGCTCTTCAATTCCCTCGAGTTCGCCCTCTTCTTCCTCGCGTTCTTCACCTTGTACATGCTTTTGCGACGGAGGGTCTTCGCACGAAACCTCCTGATCCTCGCCGCAAGCTACTTCTTCTACTGCGCATGGGACGTTCGCTTCATGCAGCTGATCGTCGTCTCGACCGCGGTGGACTACGCCGCAGCCCTGATGATCGATCGAGGCCGGATACCGATTCTCCACCGACTCGGCGTCTCGCTCTACGTCGTGGCGGGCGCCGTGGGGTTCGTCGGCGTCGGCGGACATCTCCTCGGCGACGGGGGCCTCTCGTCGTCCGGGGCGCTGATCACGGGGTGCGTGGGCGCGACCATCCTGTTCAATCTGGCATATCCGCTTCTCACGCGGCTTTCGGAGAACGCGCGACGGCGTAGCGTCCTCGTCGCGAGCATCGTCGTCAATCTCGGGATCCTCGCGACGTTCAAATACTTCGACTTCTTCGCGGACAGCTTCTCGCGAATGGTCTCGGGCGTCTTCGGAACCGAACCGAGCGACTGGACCGTCGGCTTCGTCCTACCGGTCGGAATCTCCTTCTACACGTTCCAGACCATGAGCTACTCCATCGACGTCTTCCGGCGGAAGACGTCGGCGAGCGGTCGATTCGTCGATGTCGCCGCGTACATCGCGTTCTTCCCCCAACTGGTCGCCGGTCCGATCGAACGGGCGTCCCAGCTCCTCCCCCAGTTCCATGAAGTTCGACCTCCGCTCGATCTGGACCGATTCCGTCGCGGTGCCTGGTTGATCGTCTGGGGGCTGTTCAAGAAGGTGGTGGTCGCCGACAACATGGCGATCGTGGTGAACGCGACGTTCGGGCCCTACGACCAGGGCGGAACCGTCGTACCGGCGGACGGATTGACGCTGCTGGTCGCCCTCTACGCTTTCGCGCTCCAGATCTATGGCGACTTCTCCGGCTACACCGACATCGCGCGGGGCGTCTCGAAGCTCCTTGGCTTCGACCTCATGCGGAACTTCGACCTCCCCTACTTCGCCACCAGTCCGTCGGACTTCTGGCGACGCTGGCACATCAGCCTCTCGAGCTGGCTCCGGGACTATCTCTACATCCCGCTTGGAGGAAACAAGGGCGGACCGTGGTTCACCTATCGCAACCTGACGATCACGATGCTCCTGGGCGGCCTGTGGCACGGCGCCGCCTGGAACTTCGTGATCTGGGGCGCATACCACGGCGTGCTGCTCTCGATCTATCGGGCGCTCGGGATGCGCACGGAGGAGGGAGCCTATTCAAGACCGGTGATTCTTCTCCTCGGTCTCCTGATGTTCCATCTGACCTGCATCGGGTGGCTTCTTTTCCGAGCCCAGAACGTGGGGACGATCGTCGTCTTCCTGCAAGGAATCTTCCTGAACCCGATCGCATCGGAACAGACCTGGACGGATCTCGCACAGGTGGTCAAGTTCGGATGGTTCCTGGTGCTCTTCCAGATCGCGCAGGCGGTCACCCGAACCCAGGACCCGATGCGGCGATGGCATTGGTTCGTTCGGCTGAATATATGGGTGTTCATCGCGATGTCGCTCTTCGCCCTGTCGGCCCGTGGGTCGCAGGAGTTCATCTACTTCGCCTTCTGAGTGTCCTGCCATGAAGCTTCGCAACATCAAATGGTGGAGAGTCCTGATCGGCGTCCTGTGGATTCCGATCGCCGCCGAACTCTGGCTCAGGGTGTTCGCACCGGTCCCCATGCTTCCACGCTTCATCGAGGCGGGGCCCCACGGCGTTCGAACGAACATGCCGGGTCGGACCTATCGCCACCAGACTCCCGAGTACAAGGTCGAGATCCGCACGAATGCGCAGGGTCTGCGTGCGGACGAGGAGTTCGACCGGTCTCCAGGCGACGACACCATCCGAATCGTCGTCCTGGGCGATTCCTTCGGCATGGGCTACGGCGTGAACCTCGAGGAGAGTTCCCTCCACCTTCTCGAGCGCCGGCTCGCCGAAGCGACCGGGTGCGAAGTGGAGATCCTCAACTTCTCCGTCTCCGGATTCGGCCCCGCCGAACAGCTGATCGTCCTGGAGGCGGAGGCGATCGACTTCGATCCCGATCTCGTGGTGCAGTACTACTTCTCCAACGACCCGACCGACGACCTTCGTTCGAGCCTCTTCCGACTCGAGGATGGCGAGCTGAAGCGAGGTAATTCGAACTATCTTCCGGCCGTGAAGATCAGGGAGTTCCTCTTCTCCTTCGCCGTGTACCGCTGGCTCGCGAGCGAGAGCAACCTGTACAACTTCTTTCGCGACAAGGCGGGAGCGAACGCGAAGTACTGGCTCGCGAAGTATCGAAGCTGGGCGCGTCCAGCCCCACCTCCGCTCCCTGTGCCGGTCGAGACACCGGAGGCCGAGGACGAGACCGTCCCCCATCTCCTGACCCTGGCCATCCTCGACCGAATGCGTCGGATGACGCAGGACGCCGGCGCGGAGTTCCTGATCCTGTCGATCCCCATCAGACGAGCACGGGACCGCTTCACCGAGTCGTTCCCGGAGCGCGATCCGTTTTCACTCCCGGTGGTGTCGCCGCTCGATCGATTCAATGCCGCGGAGGGGCGCATGCTGTATTGGGAACGGTCCCACGGACACTGGACGCCGCTCGGTTGTCGACTCGTCGCCGACGAGCTTGCGGATGCGATCCTGAACGGCCCGATCGGGAGACGGGCGTGCGACTGAAGGCGAAGGACTTGCGAAGGGTCAACCCTCGGCCTTCAACACATCCTGCCAGCACTCCTGGATCTTGGCGCGAACCGCATCCTCCGCGACGTCGAGGTTCTTCTCCGCGAAGTCGGCGAGCACGCGTCTGATCACGTCCTCGTCGCCGGGTTCGGTGAGATCCTCCTTGCACAACTCCGCCTGGTACGACTTGGTCTGTTCGTCGTCCATACCGAGCTGAGCGGCCGCCCACGTCGCGAAGAGCTTGTCTCGCTTCATCTCCAGACGAAAACGCTGTTCTCCCTCGAGATGCACCTTCGCTTCAAAGCCCTCTTCTCGACGCTCGAATCCTCTGTTACCCGTCACGGAAGTTCCTCCAAGAACTGGCGGTCCTGATGACCGCGATTCGAATCCTGATCGACGACCCGGACGTCGAATGATACGGCCACGATCGTTCGGCGACGGCCGACGCCGCTGAAAACGACGCACCCCTCGGGTTCCGCCGAGGGGTGCGTCTCAATGGAGCCGATCGGGATCGAACCGACGACCTCTTGCATGCCATGCAAGCGCTCTCCCAGCTGAGCTACGGCCCCTCAGGTCCTCTGGGTGCGGATGCGTCATCCGCCGGAGGGCCGAGAATCGTACCTCGCTCCCGTGGTATCGGCAAGAAATCCGATCGGCTTCACGGCGGGCCGGTCTCGACGACCTGGGCGGAACGGCCGGAAACCTCAGTCGGATCGAGGTTCTCGGTGCTCCAGGGGGTCTCCGACCCGGATTCCACGACGATCGGACCGACGAAGCGACTGAAGAATTCCAGGATGCGAAGCAGGCGATCCATCTGCACGATCGGATCGCCACGACGACTGAGGTCATGATCGGCCTCGGGGTATCGCACGTACTCCACGAGTCCACCGGAGGCCTTCACCGCACGGAAGAGCATCGAAGACTGGCTGACTCCCGTACGCAGATCCTTCTCGCCGTGCATGATGAGAAGCGGTGTCTGGATGTCTCCGGCGGCGTGGAACGGACTCTCACGAGTCATCAGATTCCGAAACCGCGGATCGAACGGGAGACCACCGAAGGCCCATTCGACCAGTCGATACGCATTGCCCTCGCCGAAGAAGGTCTCCAGGTCGTAGACCCCGCGTTGCGCAACCGCGGCCTTGAAGCGGTGATCCCGACTGACGATCCAGGCGGTCAGGTAACCACCGTACGAACCTCCGGTCACCACGAGCCGGTCCCGATCGACCCAGGGCTCCGCGGCGACCACGTCGAGCGCCGCCAGGCAATCACCCGCGGGCCCGGCGCCCCAATCCTGGTGGTTGCCGCGCTGGAATGCCTCGCCGTAGCCACCCGAACCACGCGGATTGACGTAGACGACCCCGAACCCCCACGCCGCCGCAAGCTGCCATTCGAACCACATCGTCGGTTCGGCCGGCCCCCACATCGCCGACGGGCCGCCATGGATCGAAAGGATCAAAGGAGCCTTCTCGCCCACGAGTGAGGTCGGTGGAAGTGTCCAGTACTGGACCCTGAATCCATCGGGGCGATCGATCCAACCCTCCGTCGGGCGCACGACCGTGCGATCCGCGATCCAGGGATTGAAGTCGTACAGGAGCCGGGCGTTCGAATCGGTCTCGATCCAGAGACGCGATGGATTGCCCGCCGACGCCTCCGCCCACACCTTGGCGTCGCCTGCGATGTCGAAGGTGGTGACCTGGGTCGGCAGGCCCTCGCGGACGCGATTCGATTCCGCGGGTGACAAGAGCGACGGTCTGATCGAGAAGAACGGCACCGCACCTTCCTTCGGCGCGGTGAACTCGATGGCTGGGGCCTTCATGCCCCACCGGTACGCTCGGACATCGAGCTCATCTCCCGACGTGGCCCAGATCGGCCTCCCACCCTTGGCCGGAATGAGACCGATCTGACGCCCTCGATAGAAGGGCTCGTCGGTCCGCGTCCCCAGGACCGCGATCAGGCTGCCGTCACGACCGGGCTTTGGATCCTGCACGCGCCACCCGGACTCCTCGAAGAGCACTCGGGTCGAAGAGGGGTCGTCGATGGAGATCTGCTCGAGCGTCGTATCGAACTGATCGTCCGGATGCAGATCC
>PKCT01000099.1 GCA_002862325.1 Phycisphaerae bacterium | reverse complement strand
CCGGGCGCCGGCAAGAGCACCCTGGTCGCCGCGATGGCCAACGAAGCGGTCCGCCGCGGCGAGCGGGTCGCGGTGGTCGCCTTCGATCCGATGAGTCCCATCACCAGTGGCGCTCTGCTGGGTGACCGGCTTCGCGTCGACTTCAACGCGGTCGACGAGAAGGTCTTCTATCGAAGTCTCGCCATCGTCGGCGAGGACTACCGCTCCCTGCCCGACATCATCGAACTGGTCGGCGGCGCGGGCTGGGACACGCTGCTCATCGAGACGGTCGGCGCCGGGCAGAACGACGTCGCGATCCGGGAACACGTCGATCGCACCGCAGTGGTCGTCGTGCCCGGCATGGGCGACGCCGTCCAGATGGACAAGGCCGGCATCCTCGAGATCGCCGATCTCTTCGTGGCCAACAAGGCGGATCACGCCGGCGAACATCAGCTGGTGCGGGAGATTCTCGACATCGCCGAAGGCCGACCGATCCTGGAGACGATCGCGACCGAGGGCAAGGGCGTGGTGGAGCTCCTGGAGGAGCTGTTCGGCACCTCCTGATCGGGATCCCGTCGGAGTCGACCATCGCCCATGCGATTCCACCCCACCGTTGCCAGCCTCCCGGAACTGGGGTCGATTCCTCCCGAGGCTCGGCGACGCATGCTGCGGGACGCTCGATGCCCGGGCCCGATTCGACTCTGGGTGTTGAACGTCGCCCAAGGCGTCGTGCTCGCCGGCGTCCTCATGATCCTGGTGCACACCTTCGGTCTGCAGGACATGCTGGCCGGCCCGCCCGGCGTGGCGGTCTTCGTCATCGCCGCCACCGGGTGCACGATCTCCATCCATCTGGTCACCATCGGACGGATCCAACGCCAGATCCGACAGGCGATCGCGGAGGCCACCGCCGGTCACCGAACGCCGATCTGCCTCTCGTGCGGCTTCGACTGCGCTGCATCCGAAGGCGATTACTGTCCCGAATGTGGGGCCTCGCTCCTGATCTCGACCTCTGGAAGACCTCTGCCATGACGACGTCCCCGACCGACGCCTCCCCGGTGCGAATCCACGCTGCGAATCTCGACGACCCGATCGAACTCGACGCGGTCCGCGACCTGCTTGCGGCATTCCACCGCGAGGAGGACGGACACGAGACCCCATGGTCGGTCCGCGAAGGGCTGGGATCGCACCTGCGACGTCGGGCGGATTTCGTGCTCCTTGCGAGCCGCGACGAGGTCGCGGTCGGTGTCCTGATCGCCCAGCGGACCCTTGCATCCTTCACGGCGCTCGACAGCTGCAACATCCACGACGTATTCGTGGCGGAGGAGGCCCGCGGCACCGGGGTCGCCCGCCGACTCATGGCCGCCTGTGAAGCCCACGCCCGAGCCCTGGGATGCGGAAAGCTCACCCTGGAGGTCAACGCGGACAACCTCGGCGCCCGCGGCCTCTATCGCAGTCTCGGGTTCGACGTCCCGGAAGAGACCGGCCCGAGTGGGTCGACCTTCTTCGCCCGAAAGCCGCTCGACTGAACGAGGGCGTCAGATGAAGACGAAGACCACGTAGCCGGCGAAAAGGACGAGGTGCAGCACGCCCTTCATGAGGTGCGTCTCGCCGCGGACGAGGTTGATCGTGAGCAGCAGGAGGGTCAGCACCAGGAGCACGATGTCCGCGGGCACGAGCCCGAGGTTCACCTTCTGACCGGCGAGGAGCGCGACCAGGAGGACGGTCGGAATCGTGAGTCCGATCGTCGCCAGCGCCGACCCCAGGCAGATGTTGATCGCCCGCTGGAGGTTGTTGTGCCGGGCCGCGACGATCGCCGCGAGGCCCTCCGGTGCGAGGATGAGGATCGCGACCACCAGGCCGATGAAGGCGTCGGGAGCCCCGATCGTGCCGAGCCCGGTGTCCAGGACGACCGAGAGCTGCTTGGCGAGCACGACCACCGGCACCAGCGTCAGGACGAGCAGCACCGAGTGGTAGCCGACGCCGAAGCTCGAATCGGCGTGGCCGTGCTCCTCCTCTTGGCCGTCGGTGTGGCGATACTCGAAGAAGCCTCGGTGCTCGATCGTCTGGGTCCAGAGGAAGACGCCGTAGACCAGGAGGCTGATCACCGCGAGGAAGATCTCGAAGAGGATCACGCTCGCGTCGGGCACGAAGGCGGGCAGGACCAGGCCGACGCCGGCGAGCAGGATGATCCCGCCGATGTACGCATCGCTGCTCCGCAGGTTGAACATCTGCGTCTTGTGCCGCAGCGCCCCCACGACCAGGGCAAGGCCGAGCAGCGCATTCAGCACGATCATCAGGACGCCGTACATGGTGTCGCGGGCCATGTCGGGGTTTTCGTCCTTGGTCAGCATGACCGTCGCGATCATCAGGACCTCGAGCCCGATGACCGAGAGCGTCAGAATCAGCGTGCCGTAGGGCTCACCGAGCTTGACCGCGAGGCATTCGGCATGGTGGACGACCGCGAAGGCCGCGAGCAGGATGACCACGAAGAGCCAGCCGAAGAGCGGCCAGACGAGGCTCGGGGTGATGGGTGCGGTGAACCATTCCCGGCCGATCGTGAGCACCACGAGCAGCGAGGCGTAGGAGAGGACCAGCGGCCACTCCCGGGCGAGTTCCCGCCATCGTGGCGATGAGGTTGGAGCGTTCGACTCGGCCATCGGGTGCAGCATACGCGGTCGACGGCGGGGACATCGGGGTGTTCTTCACGAACTGGGGACGGTGCTTCCGAGCCACTCGGACACGCTCCCGGGTCTCTTCCCGGTGTGGCCACGGCGGTGCGGGCGGGGTCGGATAGACTGCGGGACTCCGCATCCAACCGCCCCCACTCCAGGAGCCCTCGACCATGACCGTGACCGCCGACCCCGCCACCGCGACCGTGCTCGCCCGCGACACCAACCAGGCCCTCGGCATCGCCGAGTTCGCGATCGGCTTCATGAACGGCGACTTCGGCGAGCCCTCCGAGGCGGTCAAGGACAAGACGCGGCAGTTCTTCGCCGACGCCGCGGTCTGCGGACTCTCCGCGATCGCGCTGGGCACCAACGCCCCGCTCGTCCTGCGGGAGGAGGCCGCCGAGTATCCCAGGACCGGTGGCGTCACCGTCTTCGGCTCGACCACCGCGGTCTGCCCCGAGAAGGCGATCGCCGCGAACTGCTCCGCGGTCCGCGAGTGGGACTCCAACGGCACGAACTTCGGCTACAACCCCGCGCTCGGCCACACCGCCGGCGAGTTCGGACACAACGACTTCTACGCGGTTCCGGTCGCCGCGGCGCAGCTCTCCGGCAAGGACGGCGCCGCCGCCCTCCGCGGCATGATCCTCCACGACGAGATCCGTGGCCGACTCGCCGAGGTCTTCAGCCTCAAGAGCTACAAGATCGACCACGTCGTCCACGGCGCGATCGCCTCCGCCGCGGTCTACGGCGCGATGCTGGGCGCGACCGCCGCCCAGATCGAGTCGGCGATCGGCATGACCGTCGCCCACTTCATCCCCTGGCGGGCGATCCGCGCGGGCAAGCAGCTCTCCGACTCCAAGGGGGCGTCCGCGGCGATCTCGACCGAGGTCGCGGTGCTCGCGATGATGCGGTCGATGAAGGGCTTCCTCGGCCCCCGCGACATCTTCCGAAACCCCGAGGCGATCTGGCGACAGTTCGAGCCGACCGACGGCGACGCCCCGTTCGACCTCGTCCTCAGCCACTCCGGCGACGACTTCGCGGTCATGGGCATGCACTTCAAGCTCGGCCTCTACGAGCACCAGTCCGCCGGCGCACTGCAGGGCATGATCGACCTCGTCTCGGCGAACCCCGACCTCCTCGCGAACCCCGATCTCATCGAGACCATCCGGATCGTCGCCTACGAGCCCGCCTTCGGAATCATCGGCGACCCCGCGAAGCGCGATCCCAAGACCCGGCAGAGCGCCGACCACTCGATGGCCTACATCGTCTCGACGCTTCTGCAGAAGGCGATCGACCAGGCGGCCGAGAAGGGCTCGGGCACGATCGCCGAGGGCAACGACGCGATGTGGAAGACCCTGATCCTCACGCCCTACGAGTACGACGAGAAGGCGATCTTCCGCCCCGAGACCCGGGGCCTCATGGACCGGATCGAGTTCACCCACGGCGGCCAGGAGTACGACGACCGCTACCCCGACGGCATCCCGACCTCGGTGGTCATCCAGACGACCGACGGCCGCACCCTCGACTCCGGCCTCGTCATGTACCCCTCGGGCCACGCCCGCAACACCACCTGCGATCTCGAAGGCATCCTCGCCAACAAGGCGGAGGTGCTCGGCAAGCTCGCGATGGACGACCCCGGCGCAGTCATCGAACGCTTCCGACACGTCGACCGGCTGTCCGCGGACGAGCTCGCGTCGATGAACGACTTCCAGATCAAGGACCACGGCCGCTTCGAATGATCGACGCGGCTCGCACGCCCGACGCTCAGAGGAACGACCGGACCCGCTCGACCTCGGCCTTGGAGCCGAGGACGACGGGGATGCGCTGGTGCAGACGCTCCGGATGGATCTCGAGCGTCCGTCCGGCCCCAGAGTAGGCGAGTCCCCCCGCCTGCTCGATCAGCATCGCCATCGGATTCGCCTCGTAGAGCAGACGCAGCTTGCCGGTCGGGTTCTTGCCGGTGGGTGGATAGAGGAAGACGCCGCCGCGAATGAGCGTGCGATGCACGTCCGCCACCATCGAGCCGATGTAGCGACTCGAGTAGCCGGAGGCGTGCGCGTTCTCGAGATACCGCTGGTAGCCCTCGGGGAAGCTCGAGGCGTTCGCCTCGTTCACCGAGTAGATCGCGCCGGCGTCCGGCATGCGGTAGCTGGTGCGGACCCGCAGGAACGAACCGATCGCCTGGTCGAGGACGAACATGTCCACGCCGTTGCCGGTGGTCAGGCACATGATCGTGCTCGAACCGTAGAGGATGTAGCCCGCCGCGACCTGCTCGGTGCCGGGGCGGCACACGGTGCGTTCGCCGTCGGGTTCGTCGGGATCGTTGCGGGTGACCGAGAAGATCGTGCCGACCCCGACCGCGCTGTCGAGGTTGCTCGATCCGTCCAGTGGATCGAAGAGGACGCAGTACTTGCCACCCTCGCCGGAGCGGCGGAGGATCGTCGGCTCCTCGTCCTCCTCGCTCGCGAGCACCGCGATCGAGGCGCGATCGCCGAGGCACCGCATGATGATCTCGTTGGCGATGACGTCCATGCGGAGCTGTTCCTCGCCCTGGACGTTCTCGGTGCCGTGGGCCCCGAGGACGTCGTCGAGCCGGGCCCGCCGAACCTTGTTGGCGATCGTCTTCCCCGCCAGGGAGATCGCCGAGATGATCCAGGAGAGATCGCCCTGGGCGTTGGGATGCCGGGCCTCCTCCGAGAGGACGTGGGACTGGAGGCTCACCAGATTGTCGTGCACGAGGTCTTCGGCGTCGCTCATGTCTCTGCTATCGACCGAGCACGGAGCGGACGCGAAGAAACCCGGGCCAAGATCGCCGAAGACCGCCTCCAGCGGCCTGTCAGAGTCGAAACCGGCCTTCGTCCCCGCGATATGATGATCGCCCTTCTCCCCCCTTCAAGGATTCCGCGACATGTCCAGCGACGCGACCGCCCCCGTCATCCTCTCCGCTCGTCGTACCCCGATCGGCCGCTTCCTCGGTGGCTTGAGCCGCGTACCTGCGCCGGACCTCGGCCAATACGCGATCGAAGCGGCGATGGGCGACGCCGCCGTTCCCGTCGACGCGATCGACGAAGTCTTCATGGGGTGCGTCCTGCAGGCGGGCGTCGGACAGAACCCCGCCCGTCAGGCCGCCCTCAAGGCCGGCATCCCCGACACGGTGACCGCGGTCACCGTCAACAAGGTCTGCGGCTCGGGCCTGGAAGCCGTCATGCAGGCGGCACGGGCGATCAAGGCTGGCGACATCGACGCCGCGATCGCCGGCGGGATGGAGAACATGGACCGCGCCCCCCACTTCGCCCACGTGCGTGAAGGCGTCAAGTACGGGCCGACCACGATGCAGGACCACATGGCCGCCGACGGTCTGACCTGCGCATTCGAGAACTGGCCGATGGGCAACGCCGCGGAGTGGATCGCGGACGCCCACTCGATCAGCCGCGACGAGCAGGACCGATTCAGCGCCCAGAGCCACAACCGCGCCGAAGCCGCCTGGGAGAACGGTTTCTTCGCGGACGAGGTGGTCACCCTGTCCGCGGAACAGTGCAAGGCACGGGCCGGCGTCGAGTGCGACGAAGGCTTCCGGGCCGGATCGACGCCGGACGCCCTCGGAAAGCTCCGCCCCGCATTCACGAAGGACGGTTCGGTGACCGCCGGAAACGCGAGCCAGATCTCCGACGGCGCTGCCGCATGCGTCGTGACCAGCGCCGCCAAGGCCGCCGAGCTCGGCGTGACGCCGATCGCGAGCATCGTCGACTACAACACGGCCGGCGTCGCCCCGAAGGAGCTCTTCTTCGCCCCCGCGGTCGGCATCGAGGCGATGCTCAGGAAGAACGGTCTGAGCGTCGAGGACATCGACCTCTTCGAGATCAACGAGGCGTTCGCCGCCCAGGTCCTCGCCGACATCAAGCACCTCGGCGTGCCCGAGGAGAAGCTCAACATCTGTGGTGGCGGCATCGCCCTGGGCCACCCGATCGGGGCGAGCGGCGCTCGCGTCCTCGTGACCCTCATCCACCAGCTCAAGCGCACCGGCGGCAAGCGGGGCATCGTCAGCCTCTGCCTCGGCGGAGGCAATGCGGTGAGCATGCTGATCGAAATGGCCTGATCGGTCGGTCGTCGTTTCAGACGTCCCCTGAGACGTCTCGGAGGACATCCAGGAGTTCGCCGGTCTGGACCCGCCAGAGCTGGGCGTAGACGCCGTCGAGGGCGATCAGCTCGTCGTGGGTCCCCTGCTCGACCACGCGGCCCCGGTCGACGACGTGGATGCACGCGGCGTGTCGCACGGTCGAAAGACGATGCGCGATGACCACGGTCGTGCGATCGCGACAGATCGTGTGCAACGACCGCTGAATCGCCGCCTCGGTCTCGTTGTCGACGCTCGCGGTCGCCTCGTCGAGCACCATGATCGGAGCGTTCTTCAGGACCGCCCGCGCCATCGCGATCCGCTGCCGCTGCCCACCCGAAAGCTTCTGCCCGCGCTCGCCGACGATGGTGTCGTAGCCGCTGGGGAGCTGCATGATGAAGTCGTGCGCCTCGGCCAGCCTCGCGGATTCGACGATGCGCTCGAACGCCGGTTCCTCCCAGTGGGCGGGCTCGGCGTCCGGTCCCGACCAGCCGTAGGCGATGTTCTCGCGGACCGTCCCCTCGAAGAGATAGACGTCCTGACTCACCAACGCGATCGCTCGACGCAGGCCGCGCAGATTCAGCTCGCGAAGATCGGTTCCGTCGAGAGTGACCGTACCATCCGCGGCGCCCACGTCGTAGTAGCGGAGCAGCAGCTTGATGATGGTGCTCTTGCCAGACCCGGTCGACCCGACGATCGCGGTCGTCCGGCCCGCCGGGATGTCGAGATCGAGACCCGTGAGGACCGGGGCCGCGGGGTCGTAGGCGAACCGTACGTCCCGGAAGCGGATGTCGCCCCGAAGCGTCGCCGCGTCGACCGGCTGCGGACCGTTGACGATCCGAGGCTTCACCTCGAGCATGTCGAGGACGCGGCGGGTCGACGCCATGGCACGCTGGTAGAGGTCGAGGATCGCCCCGACGCGGGTAAACGGCCAGAGGAGCCGCTGGGTCAGGAACACCAGGAGACCGAAGGCGCCGATCGCGAGGTTCCCCTCGAGCGTCAGCCAGCCGCCGTAGAGCAGCGTGACCAGGAACCCCGCCATGATCACCACCCGGATCAACGGACTGAAGGCGGCGCTGAGGACGATCGCGCGACGATTCCGTTCGGCGTACTCGTCGCTCTCCGCTCCGACCCGTTCCAGCTCGCCCGCTTCGGCGGTGAAGCTCTTCACGGTCGCGATGCCGGAGAGCGCGTTGGCGAGCCGGGCGTTGAGATCGCCGACCTGGGCCCGTACCGCGGCGTAGCGGGGCTCGAGCCGCTTCTGGAACCAGAGCGAGCCCACGATGACGATCGGTACCGGGATCATGGCGAGCCAGGCGACCTCGGGCGAGATCACGAAGAAGGCGGTGGTGACCGCGAGCGCCGTCACCGCAAGCTGGATGATGTCGTTCGCGCCCCCGTCGAGGAACCGCTCGAGCTGGTTGACGTCGTCGGAGAGGACGGCGAGCAGGCCGCCGGTCGACCGGTCCTCGAACCACCGCATCTCGAGCGTCTGGACGTGGCCGTAGACGTCCATGCGGGCCTCGTGCTGGATGGCCTGGGCGAGCTGTCGCCACGCGACGCCGAGCAGCCATTCGAAGAGCGATTCGAACGACCAGATGACGACGGTGGCGAGCCCGAGGATCAGGATCTGGTGGAAGGGATCCGGGAAGCCGAGCTTCGCCACCAGCGAGTCCTGCCGCTGCACGACCACGTCGATCGCCGC
>PKCT01000063.1 GCA_002862325.1 Phycisphaerae bacterium | reverse complement strand
GACGGCTCGGCGTCGACGACGACCACCGCTTCGTGGTCGCGACTTCCCCGCCGACAGACCACGACTTCGAGCCATCCCTGGTCGAGGGCCACCCAGGCGGGAAGCTCGACCCGGCCGCCATCGACCCAGGCGCGAACATCTCCACGCAGCGTCACGATGGTCGGAGTCGCGCCGCGCAGCGTTGACTCAGGGCCGTCGACCGATCGAAGCGTCGCATCGGCCCATTTCGCCTCCGGACCACAGCCGAATACCTGCGCCGCGAGGACCGTGCAGAGGGCGATGACGAGCGATCGCACCGAGGTGACCGAGAAGACCGGGCGTCGATCACGCATCTCACGACCTCCTTGAAGCGAACCCAACGACATTGGGTCTTCTGGTAGAAGCAAGAAAAAAGGCCCGGCTGAGGCGAGCCTCGAACCGAGCCCTTCCGGGGGCAATTGAAGTGTCGGTGTTTCCGACGCACCGATGCTAGCATGCATCGGCAAGCCGGCAAGAGATTGACTCGTAGAATCGAGGATTTTCTCGCAGGAATCCGGGAACCAAGACACAAATGTCTGTAACACCGCGGGTTTCAATCGGCCGTGTAGCCCGTTCCGATACCTGCCCTCACTTATCGCACACCTTAAAGCAACCAATGACCAGATCCGCCACGCTCGCCCGAACCGTGAGATTCACTCTCCCCTGCTCCAGACCCTCCGCGGAGACACTCTCCTCGGCGCGCACCAACACGCATTCGGGATGGCCTTCAGCCCTTACCGAGGCGACGGCGACGTGGACGGTCAAGGTCGAGGTGACGGGCAACCCGGATCCACGGACCGGATATCTCGTAGGGATCGACCGTATCGACGCCGCAGTACGGAAGCACGCGATTCCAGATCTCCTCGAACGGGCTCAACGCGGCCCCCAGACGGTCCAGATGGCGCTCACGGCCATCGCCAAGAAGCTCGAACAACACCTGGTTCCGCCCCCCTCCGCCATCGACCTCGACACCGAAGCCATGACATCATGGCGACTGGAGCTCTCAGAGATGTCTCAAATGATCATTCGACGCCGATACGAGTTCTCCGCCGCCCATCGTCTCGCGTTGCCGGACCTCTCGGACGCGGAAAACGCAGAGCTCTACGGCAAGTGCAGCAACCCGCACGGCCACGGACACAACTACGAGGTCGAGGTGGACGTGGCCATCGAGCCTGCGGACGGGGGATTCTCAGTGCCGCAGCTCGACGAGACGGTCAACCGCCTCGTGATCGATCGATTCGATCATCAACACCTCAATCTGGACATCGATGATTTCGCCGATCGAATCCCGAGCGTCGAGAACATCGCCGATCGATGTGTTGAACTCCTCGAGACACCGCTCCAAGGGCTGGAGGGGGTCCAACACCTCCGCTCGGTGACCGTCTGGGAGACGCCGCGGACTTCCTGCACCGTTACCGCCTGACCATCATTCCTCGGAGGATTGACACCTCTCCAGAAGAGTGAACAGCCAGGTTTGGAGGTATTCGGGGTCGCAGACTCACCCAGCCAGCAAGTCAGTCAGAGCAGACAGGAAGCGCTTGGGTGCAGTTAGCACAAAACGTAGCCGGTTGCCGGGATGCGCAGGGTTGAACAGTGACGGAATCAGTACCTCCCGCCGCGTTGATCATCTCCTGGTCCGAGAGCGCGGTGTGTCCGGCGGGTGGGGCAGGCAGGGTGATGTGCACGCAGTGGTCGGCGTTCTCCACCAACTTCACGTCCATGCCGTCAGGTACGGGCATGCCGCGCTCCTTCAGGACCGCCTTGGGATCCGCCATGAAGCGTGTCTTCAAGGCCTCATCCTTCCAGCACGCGGCGAACAGTTGGGCCAGGGCGTTCTTCTCTTCGGTCATCGATCTTCTCCGTAGGAATGGGCAGTCAGGCTGAATCGATTCGGGGTCGCGGCCTTACCCAGGGGGCAGGTGGGTTGAAGACATGCGAGCGCAGGATGTGTCGCACAAGCGAAGGACAGTCCCCTTGGCTGTCGAATCCTGGGTGTGTCATCCGTCCACCCCCCGAGGCAGGCTGAGGATGAATCCTGGGGAGCCCTGGCTGTCGGGTCTGTTTTGGGGGCCAAGGAGGCCAGCCAACCCAGGTCGTAGATCCGGTGGCAGGACGGTCTCCTGGGCCTGCCTCCAGGGCTGTACCGCCCTGGACTACCTGACACGGGAGCCCTGATTCAGTACCCTCGATGCCTCTCCTGGGGATTCTTACGGCCTCCCGAGCTTCATGCCTGGACAAGTACGGACCCCACAAGCATTCAGCGAAGGTTTCCTCGGAGGATCGTTCCATGCTGCTCTCGAGCCTCGTCGTCGGTTGCTGCCTCGCCACCGTGACCCCGACCGTTCCGAACCCCCAAGAGACCCAGGCCACGTGGCCCGGGATCAGGAAGAACTACGATCAGCTGAAGTCGTACATGGCGTCGAAGCGCCGGATCGGAGAGGCCGAGCGCGACGAACTCCGATCGTTGCAGACCTCGCTTGACCAGTATCGGCAGGCCAATCCGACGGATCCGCGGCCGATCGCGATGGACATCCAGATTGCGTCGTGGCTGGACGACGACACCAGACTCGACGCGGACTACGCCGCGCTGGCCACCCTCTCCCAGAATCCCCGGGTCCAGATCGCCTGGGCGACCCATCGGCTCGGCAAGAACGAGTACGACCAGGTTCGAGAGATCATCGAGGCGGCGGAGATCGATCCCGAGGCGCATCCAAAAGCCATGATCCTGCTTGCGAGATCGATGATGGCCCGCAATCGATTCCAGGATGCGATCGATTCGATCGACCGGATCCCCAGCGCGGCGAAGACGGACCCGCAGGTTCGCAGCGACTCGAGTCGAATCCGAGGCGAGGCGACTCGATGGCTCGGTCTGTGGGGCGAGGAGACCCAGGCACGCGAGGCGGAGGAGGCCGCGGGCAACTCGCCGATCATGCAGCTGGTCACCAGCCAGGGGCCGGTCACCATCCTGCTCTTCGAGGATGCCGCTCCCAACACCGTCGCGAACTTCATCGAACTCTCCGAGCGGGACTTCTACGACGGAACGACCTTCCATCGGGTGGAACCGAACTTTGTGGTCCAGGGTGGCGACCCCAATTCGCGACCGGGGAGCCCCGGCGCGCCGGGTACGGGTGGGCGGTCCGGCAAGATCGCGGACGAATCCAACCGACCGAACAAGCGCTACCACTTCGCCGGAGCGGTCGCCATGGCCAAGAGTCCGGACGCGAATTCGGGCGGCAGGACGGTCCCGAACAGCGGAAGCAGCCAGTTCTACGTGGTCCTCGAGCCAGCCGAGAATCTGAACGCCGAGTACACCGTGTTCGGCCGGGTGATCGACGGCATGGATGCGATCGAGGCGATGCGGGTCGGCGACGAGTTGCTCGATGTGAAGACCATCTCGCGTCCCGACAAGGAGTACGTCGCAGACACGCTGCCGCTTGCGGGAATTCCGGCTCCGGGCGGCAACCCCACCGCCACGCCGGCCAAGACACCCTCTCCACTCCCCCCTGCTTCAACTGCGCCCGCCCCGACCACGCCCGGCGGGTGACGCCGATTCGCAAGGAGATGACATGGCCCGACTCGTGAAATTCGAAGCGACCGGTCCCATCAAGATCGAGCCCCAGGACAAGCCCATCTTCGTGTGCGCCTGCGGCATCAGTCGGAAGTTCCCCTTCTGCGATGGCAGCCACAAGTCCTGCAAGGGCGAGGACCCCGAGTCGACGTATCGCTACGACCCGGACACGGGCGAAGCCGTTCGCATCGACTAAGTCGCCGGAGATCTTCGAAGAGGGTCCGAGGGCCGGTTCGACGCTACCGGTTCGACGCTAGTCGAGATCGAGCTCGCCCAGCAGGGTGAATCCCCGCCGAAGCAGGATCTGACCTGCGAAGGTGTGGTCGTCCACCGAAATCGCCACCGCGGATTCCCCATCCCGCCCGCGATCGACCGGGTAGGAGAAGGCGATGTTGACCTCCGCCGCAAGCAGGGATCGGCACGCGGCCCGGAGCGTCCCGTCGTCGGTGATCTCGAACACCAGGATGTCCGTCTCGGAGAACGTGAATCCGTTCTGCCGGAGGGCGAACCGAGCACCGTCGGCGTTGTTGCAGATCACGCGGACCACGGCGTGGTCGCTCGAATCCAGGACGCAGAGCGCCCGGACCGTGACGTCCGACGCCTCCTCGAGCAGTTCGAGAAGTTCAAGAAGCTTGCCGACCCGATTGTCGAGGAAGACGCTGAATTGACGTACCGTCGGCGGTGCGTACCCCTGTTCGGTCTCGGGCATGCCTGACATGCGGCGTCCTTCCTCTGGCGGCTCTGCCGCGGGCGGTCTCGCGGCCGGCCTGGCCGCTGGAGATTCCCGGAAGTATACAGCCCCCTTCTTCGGCCGATCAGCCGCGAACGAACGCGATCTCGGTCACCGGAGGCACGAGCCCGCGCTCGGACGCCTCTCCGAGAAGGCGATGCACGGCGTCGAGCCCGGCCGCTCCCGCATCGATCGTGAGGCGATTGACGTACAGCTCCACGAAGCGATCCGCGATCTCGCGATCGATTCCGCGTCCGAATCGCATCGCGTACTCGATCGATCGATCGCGATGCGTCAACGCATGCTGCACGCTCCGCTCGAGGAGGTCGGCGATCTCCGAGAGGGTTCCTTCGCCATGACGATCCTCGAGTTCCCGCAGGACCACGTTCACCCCCAGCGGCAACGGCCCGCCGGTTCGTGCGCCCCACCAGGCTCCGAGATCCTCGACGAGGTGCAGACCATCGGTCTCGAACGTGAGCTGTCCCTCGTGAATCACCACGCCCGCATCCACATCGCCGTCCTGGACCGCGACGCCGATCGCCTCGAAGGGGACCTCGACCGGCTGGTACGCGACCCCGGCCGCTCGTAGACCGAGTGTGAGCGCCGCCGTCGTGCGAGCACCGGGAATCGCGATCCGCGGATTGTCACGAAGAAGCTCGTCCACACTCCTCGGCGAGGTTGCGACCAGCTTGGGGCCGTAGCCCTCCCCCATCGAACTGCCACAGGCGGTGATGGCGTATCGATCCGCAACCCTCGGGTACTGGCCGCAGCTCAGTGCGGTGATTTCCAGCAGATCCGCGGCGTCTTCGGCCCGCCGGTTCGCCGCCTCGATGTCGATCTCCACCTGCTCGAAGGTGAACCGGGGCGACACAATCTCGGGGGCGTCGCCGTCGATGCCGAAGAGCGGCCACCACATGAAGGCATCGTCGGGATCGGGACTGTGCCCCAGTCGGAGCACGACGCGGTTGGAAGAGAGCGAGGTCATCGAAGGCGATGCTAGCACCCTCGATGACCTCGTCGTCGGTCTGGACGGTCGGTATTTCGACGAAGTTCTCGTCGTCCCGGCTCGGATCAGGGACACGGACCCCAGAGGGCGAGGAACGCACCGATGTCCGATCCACCGACGTCGTTGTTTCCATCGAGGTCCTCGGGACAGCCGCTGCATGCGCCCCAGGCGGCGAGGATCGCACCGAAATCGGAGCCGTCGACTTGTCCGCTCTGGTCGAAGTCTCCGGGGCACGGCGACTCCTGCGCCTCGAGCTGGCCGGAAAGCGTCACGTTCGACAGATCGACGTTGGCCGTGATCTGGACGGAGTTCACGCCGAACGGAAGGTCCTTGGGCGGGATCTCGAAGACGATCGGGTCGAGGGCGAGCTGGCTCAACGTCACGTCGCCCCCGTTTCCGGCCGCGGAGACGCCTGACCTGAAGGAGTAGATCTCGGGGACCACGTTGGACCCGATGATGTCCGCCAGACCCGAGACCTGATAGTCGAAGGAGGAGACGAACGGTGCCGCAGGGAAGGCCGCGACGCCGGAGCTGGCGTCGACCGGGCCGGAGGTTCCGCCCTTCTGGAGGCCGATCGTAAAGTTGGAGACCGACACATCCAGTCCCTGGCAACCGATGATCGGGAGGCAGAAGAAGCTGTAGCTGAAGTCGGCCGAACCGAGATCGAAGTCGAGGTTCGGGATCGACAGCGTGGTCGGCGCGGTATCCGAGTCGATCACCACCGTGCCGGTTCCGATCACCGGCTTGGTCGTCGTCGAATCGTCGGTGTCGGTCCCGAAGCTGGTGTTGATGTCAACCACGAGGGTCACCGTCGCGGTCGACCCCTTCTCGACGACAACCTCGGCACCGAAATCCCCCGCGATCAGGGTCGATGTCGTCATGGCCGTGAAAAGGGCCCCTGTGAAGTACCTGCCGACATGCATCATGAAATCTCCTCGGATCAATGTCTGGGGTCTTGAAGCTCGCACCACCATGGCCTGCACAATCCAGGCCTCCCGGCACCAACGCGTTGGAATCGATGCGAACGCAAGGACTCCTCGTCCTCTCTGGGCATCACGTCAGCATGGTCCGGGTGCCATCACGGTACCCAAGAGCACGAGACCTCACGAGCGAAACCTGCGCTACTTGTCTGGAAATCCACCCATCAGGGGCGCAAAATCGCCGGTAGGACGTCAAAACGTCATTCCAGAGGGGCCGAGAAATGGATTCGAGACGCGTTCGCGTCCGATCGTCGTCTCCGGACCGTGACCAGGCAGGACACGAGTGCCGTCGTCGAGGTCGAGCAACCGCATCAGCGACGACTTCATGGCCTCGGGATCGGAGGTTGGAAAGTCCACTCGACCGATGGACCCGGCGAAGAGCGTGTCGCCGGCCAGCAGGGTTCCGGACTCCGCGTGGAGGAACCCCGACGAGCCGGGACTGTGTCCGGGCAGGTGCAGGATCCGCCACCCCTCGCCGAGCGGACAGGCGTCGCCCTCATCGAAGAGATCCGTCGGCGGAGCGACCCGAGCGGGGCGCCCGAGGAACGCGGAGAGGTTGAGCATCGGCTCCATGTTCCATTCGGCCTCGAGGGAAGGCGCGTGGATCGGCACCGATCCGTACCGGCTCAACGCGCGGTCGATCCCCGCGATGTGATCGTGGTGCGCATGGGTCAGGAGGATCCCAGCCAACGTCCTTCCCGATCGATCGAGGGCATCGAACAGCGGCTCCGGGGCGTCGCCGCAATCCACGAGGAACGCTCGATCGACGCCATCCGACGCGTCGACGACGTAGCAGTTGGTCTGATAGGGGCCAAGCGGCACGATGGCGAGGATCGGAGACTCGGGTGTGGTCATCTGGGGTGCAGCCCTCCGCGAGGTAGACTACCGTCGACCCGACCGACGAGATACAGCAAAGGATTCGACATGCTGAGGACGAGACTCGATCCGGGGGATACGAAGACAGTTGACCTCGATGACGTCCAGGACGTCTCGATGCGGGTTCTCCTGGGTCGAGGCCACGGCATGCCCAACTTCGCCCTGCGACACTTCGTGGTCGAACCCGGAGGGCACACCCCCCACCACCGACACGACTACGAACATCAGGTCGTCGTGCTCGAAGGTACCGGCGAAGCCGACTCCGCCGAAGGCGTCCAGTCGATCTCCAAGGGCGACGTGCTGTACATCGCGGCGGATGAACCGCACCAGTTCAGGAACTCCGGGACCACGTCTCTTCAGTTCATCTGCCTGGTCCCCTTGAACAGGCGGAACGGTGAGGAGGTTCCAGGCTCATGAGCACGACCTCGCGCTGGGCGATCGCCCTCCTCGTCTTCGCGACGCTCCTCATCATCGTGCTCACCGGTTGGCTCGCGATGGCCAGGCCGGATTCGCCGATCCTGGGCTCGATGGTCGGATTGGCGGGCATCGGCGTGCTCATCACCCTGGCGACCGCATGTCTGATGGGTCGTGGGACCGCGCCGCCGAATCCGACCGCCCTTCGCGACACGCTGGATCGAATCGACGAACACCTCGCGCTCTCGGACACCGCCCGTCGATTCGTCTACCGGGAGCAGGAGCTCGAGATGCTGAAGCTCATGCTCGAACGTGACGTCGAGGCGGGACAGTTCGAGTCCGCCCTGCGCGTCGTCGAGGAACTCGGTCGCGGGTACGGCCTCTTCGAGGAGGCGGAGGCCCATCGGTCTCGCATCGAAGCGATCCGCCACGGACAGGTTCGTCGCCAGCTCGATGAAGGCCTTCAGCAGATCCGCACCCTGATCGGGAGCGGCGACTGGAGTCTCGCCACCCGAGCGGCGGAACGGCTCCACACGAGGTTTCCCGAAGCCCCCGAGACGCAGGGGCTCAGCAACCAGATCTCGGCCGCGAGACACCGCTACGCGGCGGAACTCGAGGAGCAGGTTCGAGGCGCTCTTCGCGAGAACCGGATCGAAGAAGCGATGCAGGGCCTTCGCGAGCTCGATCGACACCTGGTGGGCGACGAGGTCCGACGCATGGCGGATGTCGCCCAGACCATCATCGTGTCGCACCGCGACCTCTGCGGCCAGCGGTTTCGCAACGCGGTCGCCGAGCACGATTGGCCGGGGGCCCTGACGATCGGCGAGCTCATCACCACCGACTACCCCAACACGAGGATGGCGGAGGAGGTGACCGAGCTGCTGCCC
>PKCT01000208.1 GCA_002862325.1 Phycisphaerae bacterium | reverse complement strand
GCAGGAGGCGCTCGCCGGCGCACACCTCGACGTCACCGACGGCGATGGCTTCAAGATCCACCCGGCGCTCGTCGCCCACGTCGTGCGCCAGATCAAGAACGAGCTGGGTGACGAGGTGCCGACCGACGTGCTCGGCGAGCTCGTCTCGGCGAGCACCGAGGTCTCGCCGATCCCCACCACCGCGGGATGGGCGGCGAGGATGCGTTCGGTCAGGGAGGTGCCCGAACGGGGCAGCGCGACGATCATCACCGGCAGCTCGGTCCGCGCCGACTCGGTCTCCGGGGTCGCGAACGTCGCTCCGCGGAGCCGCTCCAGGACCGAGTCGACCCGCCGATCGAGCGCATCCGGATCGAACTCGACCGGCACCGCGGCGTGCCCGTCGCGCCAGGCGTCCATCGCCCGATCGTATTCACCGAGCTTCTCGAGCACCCGTCCCTTCCTCAGCAGCATCCGCCGCCGGAGCGAGGGGGTACCGCCCGGGACGGCGAGGATCCGGTCGATCGTCTCGACGGCTTCCTCTCGACGGCCCTGCAGATCGAGCACCCGGGCGAGCCCCTCCGCCAGCCGCTGATCGAGCGGGCGTTCGGCGTTGAAGCTCTTGAGCGTATCCTCCGCCTCCTCGAGCCGACCGGCGCTCACCAGCGCCTCGATCAGGAGGAACTGGATCTCCGGCCGGGAGGGATGGCGCCGCAGGGCTCGACGGACCGAGTCGATCATCTCCGGATATCGCCCGCGACGCTGGTGCATCACCGCCGCGTCGATCAGGATCATCGGATGGTCCGGAGCGGCCTTCCTGGCCTGGTCGAGGAAGTCTTCGGCCTCTCGGTACCGGCCCCGGTGGAGTTCGAGCATCCCCTTCGCCCGCAGCACGCCCGCATCGCGCTTGCGCTTCCTGAGCATTCCATCGAGCATTGCTCCCGCCTCGACGAGCTTTCCCCTCTCGATGAGCGACAGCGCCCGCTTGACCTCGACATCGGCCCCGAAACCGCCCTTGGGGCGGCCGGAGGGTCGGGATGCTCGTGGTGGCCGGGCCATCGGCTCATCCTAGCGAAGGGAAACGTCGCCGTCACGATGACAACCGCGGCCGCAGACGTCCCCTCGAACGCCTACGACCGCGATGGGCTCGCCGCTGGAACGCAGCCATCGATTCCGGTCAACGACCAAGTGCGAGCAGCTGCGTGATGAGTTCATCGGTCGTCGTGATCACTCGACTCGCGGCCGAGTAGCCGGTCGACGCCAGGATCATGTTGATGAATTCCTGGGAGAGATCCACGTTGGACAGTTCGAGCGCGCCCCCCACCACCCGGCCGGTGCCGAAGTCGCGGGGCTTGGCGATCAGGGGAGTCCCGGAATTGGGACCGCTTCCGAAGAGGTTGTCACCGGCGTCGACCAGACCCTCGGGGTTGGAGAACTTGGCCAGCGCGACCTGTCCGATCTGCCGGGTGAGACCGTTGGTGAACGATCCGGAGATGACGCCGTCCTCACCGATGGAGAAGGATCCCAGCGTGCCGATGGGAGATCCGTCCTGGAAGACCGCGGCGAGGTTGCTTGCGCTGTCGGTGAAGCTCGAGACCGAGTCGGTACCGCTGTCGAAGTCCATGTTCACGGTCAAGGGGTTGGTCGCACCGTTGGCCCGGACGATCGAGAAGCTCTGGTTGGTCGCGGCGACGAATCGACCGTTCGAGTCGAAGGTCACCTCCCCGATCGCCAAGAGGCGATCGATCGCGTCGTTGTCGCTGGACTCCGCGGCGAACTCCCAGGTGGTGCCGCCGGAGGTCGTCGTGCCCTGGAGCACGAAGGAGAGGTCGATGGTCAACGGCGTGCCAAGCGAGTCGTAGACGACGAAGCTGGTGCGGACGCTCTCGCCGTTCGCCTGGGTGGTCTGGGTCATGACCATGGGATTCCCCAGGCCGGCGCCGGGGCCGTTGACGGTGATGTCCGCCGTCTCGATCTCCAGGGCCTGAACGGTGCCTTCGTTGCCGTTGATGACGATCGCGCCGGAGGGAGCGATCACGACCGATCCGTTCAGATCGCTGGTGCCGGTGATCGCGGTCGAATCGAGTCCGAGGTAGTCGTCGAGGAAGTCGACGTAGTCGCCGAAGGTGGTGGCCGGACCGATCTGGAACGTGGCGGAACCCAGGTCCTTGCCACCCTTCTCGACGCCGTCGATCGTGAGCGAGGTCGCGGTCCCGTCGAACGCCTGGACGAATCCACCGGCGCCGTCGGTCACCCAGATCGGCGTGCTCATGAGGGTGGTGCCGTCGATCGGCGTCGTGCCGCCCGCGTCGGTGAAGAAGGCTCGCGAGGTGTGGATCGAGCCGTTCGTCGCGACTTCACCGGAGGCGTTCAGGTTGCCGTTGAAGATGACGTTGTTGGTCTGCTCGGCCAGGGTCTGGGTGCCGACCGGGATGTTCAACTCCACGAGGTTGCCCTCGATGATGTTGTACTGATCGTCCACCGCGTAGCCCATCACGCGGGCCCCCGACTGTGTGATCAGGTCGTTCTCCGGGTTGCGGATGAAGCTGCCCGATCGGGTGAAGAGGGTCGATCCAGCCTGGTTCACGATGAAGAAGCCGTCGCCTTCGATCGCCAGATCCGTCGCCACGCCCGTGACGCCGATCGCGCCATTGTTGAAGTTCCGCTGGGTTCCGGCGACCGTCACGCCGAGGCCGACCTGACCCGGATTCGATCCACCCGTGTTCTCGCTCGGCGCGGTGCCCAGGGAGAAGTTCCGACTGAAGGTCGGCGTGAAGGTCATCCGGTTCGACTTGAACGCCGTGGTGTTGACGTTCGAGATGTTGTTACCGATCACGTCCAGGCGACGCGAGTTGGAGATCAGGCCGGAGAGGCCGGTGAAGAGTGCGGTGGTCGATGCCATGAGTGGACTCCTTGTCCGAGTGCCGACGCGGATTCAGGCTGCGTCGTCGGTCGCTTCCTGCGTTGGGTTCCGATGAATGAGCGATGAGGCGTCGCGGCCGGATCCGATCGCGCGGGCGATGGCGGCCGGAACGATCCCGACCGGAAGATCCGCCGGCGTCGCCACCGATGCGTCCTGGGGGTCGACGGAGAGACGGACCGCGGCGTCGATCGGCCGCAACTCGTCCGGTGATTCCGAACCCGCGAGTTCGGTCTCCACCGTGCGTTCGGCGACGTCGACGACCAGGGGACGATCCCCCGCGATCACGAGGACCTGCTCGTGACCCGATTCCTCGGCCACGTCGACGACCGCCGCGATGCGATCCCGGATCGCCTCGTCGAGCGGTGGCTCCACGTCGTCGCAGTGGATCGGTCGCCCCCCGGGGAACTCCCCCCGAGCAACGCGTGCGAGGAGATCCTCGAACGACGCGCGATCGATCGTGGCCCGATCGACGTTCGACGACGAGTCCACGGCGGTGCCGCCGGGGTGGAGTCGTCGCAGAAGTTGTCGAGGGTCGAGTCGCACGATGATGTTCTCTATGGGTTGGGATCAGCCGGGAAGGGTGGCGGGGTCGACGATGACCTGTACGTTGTCGGCCGGCAGCTCCCATCCGCTGTCGAGCTGCAGCGAGACGTCGTCTCCCTGCCGGGTGACCGCGAAGACGTTCCCCACGACCCGGTCGCCGGTGGGCATCACGCCCTCGACGGTCTTGCCGATGAGGTTGCCCGCGGAGGCGAGCTTGTTCTGGAACACGATGTCCTCGAGCTTCTTCGTCAGGTCGATGTCGGATTCGATCGCCCGAATGGAGTTGAGCTGTTCGAGCAGCGCCGACGAGTCGTTGGGCTCGAACGGATCCTGCTGCTGCAGCTCGGTGAAGATGATCTGCAGGAAGTCCTCGGAGGAGAGCTCGTTGAAGCGGTTGCCGCCCGCCCCACCTCCGACCACACCCGATGCCGCCGATGAAATCGCACTCATGGGAAGAACCTCTCGACTCAGTGCTCCGAGACACCCGCGTCCGCGAGCGCCTCAACGAATTCCGCGGTCTCCGACCGCGACGAATCGGTCTCCCGATCCGACTGCCGAGCCGACGCGTCCTCGCGTCGTCCTCGACTGCGCCCTTGACCGGCGTCCTGCCGGCCCTCGGCGTCCTGACCGGAACGGGCGTCCTGCCCGTCCCCGCGGTTCTCAGACCGCGTGCCGGATCCGGACTCGGTCGGTCGAGCGACGGTCTCCACCGTCAACCGCTCCACCGCGAGGCCGCGATCCTCCAGGGCCTGCCGCAGCATGCCCAGGTTGTTCCGAAGCAAGGACTGTGCCGTATCCGCAGCCGCCGTCATCAGAACCGCGACGCGACCGGCGCTCATGGTCATTTCGAGCTTCACCTGTCCCAGAGAAGGCGGATCCAGACGCATCAGAAGGGTTCCCCCCTTCTGCTGGGACAACGCGTCGAGCCCGCGTGCCACCCCGGGAATGGTGCGATTCGGACCGCCTTCGGCTCCATCGAGCGCAACGCCCGCCCCGGAATTCGGCATGCCTTGCGCCTCGTTCGAGACGATACCGCTCGCAACGCCGATGCCCGACGGCGACATCATCGGGGGCACCACGATCGAGGGAGACGTCGAAGGCCCGACCGGGCCAGGCGCGTCGCCGGCCCGAGCCTGGATCACCGCCTCGTTGATCGCCGCCGCCCTGGACACCGCGGCTCGCCCCACCTCGCCGACGCCGGACGATGGTCGGTCTGCCCCGCCGCGATTCTGGCCGCGCTTGGCCGCGGCCTCCATCGAGGGCGGCGGTGACGCCGAGACCGCGACGAAGTCCGCGGGAACGACGGTCGTACCCGCCCCCGCCGCCGCGGACGTCGTCGAGGCGACCGACGCGGCCTGTGAAGTCGGAATCGGCGTGGAATTCGTTCCGGAGATCGATGCGTTATCGACGCGGTCGGCGTGGGATCCGACGCCGATGCCGGCCGTCCGGCTCGAGGTCGGATCCACGTCCACGACATCACCGTCGTTCGCGATCGCCGGCCCTTCCGCCACACCGACGGTGGTCGAGGAGATCGGCGCCACGTCCGTTCCTCCGACCACCGACGAGGCTCGGCGTGGCGTCGTGTTCGTCTTCGCGACCTCGAGGTCCAAGGGACCTCGACGCATCGCCGCCTCGGCGGAGGTCGATCGCTCGGTCGATCCACCGGTCCGGGTGACATCGTCCCCGATCGGCGCTGGAGAAGTCAGCACGACGCTGGCTCCCTCGCGAACCGCGGACCTCGCGGTCGAGATGGTTTCCGGCCCGGGGCTCGAACCGTCCCGGGGTGTCGTCGCCGTCGCTTCCGCGGTGGGCTCGTCGGGATTCTCGGGACGCACCACGCGGGACTCGCCGTCGGCGTTCACCGGCGGGTCGGGTTCCGCCGTACCGTCCGCCGTCTCTGCGGCCGGCGCAGATTCTGCCGCCACCGGCTCATCCGTGCGGGCAGATTCCGCGGACTGCGGGACGGTGGCCGTCTCGAGCGCCGTGGTGAAATCCGGCTGATCAGAGGCTGGGATCGCCGCCGACGGCGACGGGACTGGGGGGATACTGCGAAGTGGCAGGGTCTGCATCGGGCAACTCCATCCCGGGCGTCGTCACCGACGCGCGGTCTCGAAGAGCCAATTGCAAATCCGCTGCCACTTTCGGCTGCCCCGTCTCCACGAACTCGGTCAGCAGCTTGGTTCGACGCTCGGAGTCGAGTGCCGCGAGGACGTCCACGACGAAGGTCCGACGACCGGGAACCGGAGTCCGAGGTTCCTCGGCCTCGCGCCACCACGACTGCACGATCGCGAAGGCGGCATCGACCTTCATCTCCTCGAGATCGGCGATCGTCTGCTTGAACTCCTCGTCGGCGGAACGCGCCCGCATCTCCTCGAACCGCTTTTCGCGGGCGATCACGGTCCGCTCCCTCGTCTCGATCTCGCTCCGCCGCACCTCGTAGTGGTGATCGATGTTCGCGCGGATCGTCTCCGCCTGCCGTTCGAGCGCGAGTCTGGTCTCCATCTCGAGATCGTCCCGGAGTTCGGACAAGGTGATCGGCCCGAGATGCGTGACCGGCAGCCTTCCCGGGGGATCGACCTCCGAAATCTCCTCCACCCCGTCGCCCGAAGGCTCGGCCGGCTCCTCGCTCGCCTCCTCCATGGAGGTGATGGTCGGCATGAAGAGATCGCGAACCGCTTCGATCCGCGACCGATCCAGTCGATCGGAGTACCCGAGCCAGCCGATCACCAACACCAACGCGAGCACGTTGACGACGGCCAGAAAGGAGATCGCGTTCCACATTGTTCGCATCAGATGCCCTCCTGCACGGAGATTCGGGTTCGGTTCGTCGCGAGCTCGTCTATCGCCGCCTGTTCGCGTCGGTCGATCGACCGACGCCACTCGGTCTCCCGCCGATCTCGGAGGAGTTCCAGGGCCCTTCGACGACGCGCGGCCTCCTGCAGCTCCGAGCGGGCGAGTTCGAGACGACGATGGATGCCGGCGAGTTCGAGGACCGTACGTTGCGCATCGCGCATCAATGAGAGCGACGCGTTGGCCTGCGATCGAAGCCCCTGCGGGTCGATGGGGCCGATCAGTCCGGTCCGGACGTCATCGCGGGCCTCGGCGATCGATCGCTGTCGCCGACGCAGACCGTCCTCGATCCGTCGACGCTCCTGATCCAATTCCGCCACCGCCTTCTGTCGCGCATCCTCCTCGCGCTGGCGAAGATCGAGCACGGGTTGGAGTGGAAAGCGGAAACGCGGCACGGTGGGGACTCCGGAAGGCGGGGCGAATCGATCAGGCGGAGCTCATTGCCGCCGTCGACGGCGAGGCGGCGACGATGGCCTGGCGCAGCTGCTCGCTCTCCGCCGCGAGCTCGCAGACGGTCTGGCAGGTGGCGGGGAACGGCGTCTGTTCCTCGGTGAGCTGACGAAGAAACGCATCGATCTTGGGTCGAAGGGCGATGGCGACGTCGGTCATCGGATTCGATCCGGGGACGTAGGCGCCGATGTTGATCAACTCCTCGCTCTCGCGATGGGCCGCGAGCAGCTCGATCACGCGTCGACGGGCCACGGCATGGTTGGGATCCGACACCTGGTCGGCGAGCCGCGAGATCGAATCCAACGGGTCGACCGCGGGGAAGTGGCCCCGCGAGGCGAGGCGGCGACTGAGCACCAGGTGTCCGTCGAGAATGCCGCGGGCGGCGTCGGCGACCGGCTCCGACAGGTCGTCGCCTTCGACCAGCACGGTGTAGATCCCGGTGATGGAGCCGCCGCCTTCGAGTCCGCCGGCTCGTTCGAGGAGCTGTGGGAGAAGCGCGAAGACGCTGGGGGTGTATCCCTTGGTGGCCGGCTGCTCCCCCGCCGCGAGTCCGATCTGACGCTGGGCCTGGGCGAAGCGGGTGATCGAGTCGACCATCAACATCACGTTGCGCCCACGATCCCGGAAGTGTTCGGCCGCGGTGATCGCCGCCGCCATCGCCCGCACCCGAAGCAGCGGACTCTCGTCGCCGGTCGCCACCACCACGACCGAACGGGCGAGCCCCTCGCCTCCGAGGGCGTTGACGATGAACTCCTTCACCTCGCGCCCGCGTTCGCCGACCAGGGCGATGACGTTGACGTCCGCGTCCGTCCCCCTCGCGATGTTGGCGAGGAGCGTGCTCTTGCCGACTCCGGGTCCGGCGAAGATGCCGATTCGCTGCCCCTTGCCGATCGTGGCCAGACCGTCGAGGACGCGAACCCCGGTGGCCAGCGGTTCGTTGATCATGCCGCGAACCATGGGGTTGACCACCGAGGGGAAGAGCGGCCGCGATGTGAGTCCCGTCGGCGCCGGCCCACCATCGATCGGTCGTCCGAGTCCGTCCAGGATTCGCCCCAGCCAGCTGTCGCCGACCATGATCGCGTCGCTGACCCTGACCAGGGAGACCTCGTCGCCGGGTCCGGTCCCCGTGGCGCCTCCGAGCAGCATCACGATCGCCCGGGCCGCGTCGAAGCCGATCACCTCGCCCAGGACCGGCTCGCGGTGACGCGCGCCGGATCGAATGCTCACCACCGATCCGATGGGAACCCGCAGCCGACGCACCAGGACGGTCATGCCCCGAACGGCGTCGACCGTACCGGCGACCTCCCGGGCGTCGTAGCCTTCGAGCGACTCGATCGAACGGGCGAAGGAACTCATGAGGGCTCTCCCGGCCGCTCCTCGGTCGCCGCGGGCGGAACCTCGAGGAGCTCGGGAAAGAGCCCCTTGACGATTCGCGACACCTGGGCGTCGATCCGCGCGTCCACCTGCCCGTCGCCCGCAGAGACGACGCAGCCGCCACGAATGATGGTCTCGTCGGTCTCGAGCAGCAGATCGGTGTCCTGCGACGAACCGATCCGCGACGTCGCGTCGGCGAAGTGCGTCTCGACCAGGGGACGATCCTCGGGATGGATCCGAATGCGGAGCCGCGTCGCGCCGGCGAGCATCTCGACCGCCGCCTCCACCTGCCCGATCACGAGGGTCGGATCGTGCGCCGGCAGCGTGCCCAGCACGCGTTCGGCGATCGCCATCGACAGTCGGACCAGATCACGCCTCGCCTCCTCGTGCAGGAGCTCCCGGGCCTGCA
>PKCT01000018.1 GCA_002862325.1 Phycisphaerae bacterium | reverse complement strand
GCGAGCGGGTCGGCGGCGCCGAACCCCCAGGCGTCGTGGTGGCACCCGACGATCACGAGCTCCTCCGGCGAGACCGAGCCACGCAGGACCCCGAACACGTTGGCCGTCGGCATGAGCAGACGTTCCTGCTCGACCTCGAGCTTCAGACGAAGCTTGTCGCCCCCGAGTCGGTAGGGCACGTCGAGACCTCCCGTCCAACCCTCGAGCCCCGCCTCCTCCACCGCTCGACCGGCCATCCCCGCCATGATTCGCGTCGCGGCGGCGTAGCCGATCGGCTGAACAGGAATCCGAGGGAGCGCGACGTCCGCCGGGTCGAGCCTCTCCACGTCGCCCCGGGCCGCGACGAAGGGCGTCAACGGATCGCCCTTGTACGGCAGCGTCACGATCGACCCACGCTGGATGCAGGAATCGTTGGCCCAGCCGCCGTCCGGCCAGACCGGCCCGCGATCCTCGCCGTAGTCCCCGGGGTCGAGGAAGATCACCACGCCCGCGGCGCCGGCCTCCTCGGCGAAGCGCACCTTGAACCCTCGATAGTTCCCGCCGTATCGCGCCAGAACGATCTTCCCGGTGCAGTCGACGCCGAGTTCGCGAAGCTTGGCGAAGTCTTCGCGCGTTCCACGATTGGCGTAGACGACGTTGGCTTCGACCTCGCCGCTTCCTGAGAACGCGTTCCAACCCCAGTCGAGATCCGGATGGCGGGTCGCAGGATCGTCGAGCAGCTCACGCTCGGTCAATCCGAGCGAGAAGACCCCGCGCCGGCGCCGGCCGGTCGAATCGACCCCGACGCCGGGATCGTCGCCGACGATCGAGAGGCTGGCGTGCACCGGACGGGCCAGGAAGGGTTCGAACGTCCAGATCTCGGTCTCGAGCCCAAGTTCGCGAAAGCCCGTGGCGATCGTCTCGATGACCGCTCGGTCACCGTCGCTTCCCGCCACGTGCGGTTCGGCCCCCATCGCGTCATGCCACGCTCGAAGCGACCCGGGCGTGGGCCCGTCCTCGATCTCGGACGGTGGGGTGACGGGCGTTCGACCCGCAAGAAACGCCGAAAAGACGAGGACGAGCAACGACATGCGAATCTCCTTGAATCACCAAGCGGACCGAGGGATCGTCGTCACTCCTCCTGCGGCGCGGCGACGAAGCGTTCGAAGAGTCGATCGAGTCGCGTCAGCGACGCCTCGAGGCGGGACATCCGGATGCGCCCCGTCTCGACCGCCTCGACCAGCGAGTCGACCACCCGATGTTGACGTTCGGGTCGGTGACAGCATAGGACGAGATCGACGCCGGCCTCGACCGAACGGACCGCGGCTTCGCCGACGTCGCCCTCGATCGAGGGAAGCTCCGCGATCGCCGCCATCTCCAGATCGTCGGAGACCACGACGCCCTGGAAACCGAGTTCCCCGCGGAGGAGACCTTCGATGCAGGTCGGGCTCAAGGTCGCCGGCACACCCGGATCCAATGCGTCGAAGACGACATGCGTCGTCATGATGCACGCCACTTCCGCGGCGATACTCGCCCGGAACGGCGGAAGTTCCACCATGTTCAATCGCTCGAGATCGTGCGGAAGCACCGGCAAATCGTGATGACTGTCGAGAATCGTGTCGCCGTGGCCCGGAAAGTGCTTCGCGCACGCGGCGACGCCGTTCTCCTGCATCGCCGTGATGAACGCGGTCGCACACCTGGAGACGAGGTCGGGGTCGGGACCGAAGGATCGAGGGCCGATGACCGGATTGTCGGGGTTCGAATCGACATCGACGACGGGTGCGAGATCGAGATCGATGCCGACCGCACGAAGATCCTCCGCGAGGATCCGCCCGACGTCACCCGCCGCATGCCGACCGATCTCGCCGATCTCGCGCATCGGTGGCGGCGTCGCGAACCCGTCGGTGAGCCGAACCGTCGCGCCTCCCTCCTGATCGATGCAGAAGAGGACCCGGTCCGCGACGACCGATCTGATGCCGCGGATCATCTCCGCGACCTCCGCGGGCGTTCCGGCGTTGCGTGCGAAAAGGATGACGCTGCGAACCCCACGGTCGAGAAGACCGTGCAGTTCGGGGTTCGGTCGGCGTCCTTCGAAACCGACCGCGACCAGACGAGCAGCGTCCCGGGGCGATGCCATCAGAAGGAGATCGAGACTCCACCGAAGAACATGTTCTGGTCGAGCCCGTCACCCTGTCGGCCTTCGTAGCGGAAGTCGAGACTCACGTTCCAGCTCGCGTCGAAGTTCACGCCGCCTCCGTAGTAGGCTGTATTGATGGTCTCGTCGTCGACCGTGACGGGAAAATCAACGTTGATGTTCGTGAGGGTGGAGGAATAGCCACCGTTCTGGATGAACGTCCCCTGCCAACCGGCCGCGACATCGAAGACGAGTCCGGGCAGGGCGCTCCACGAGAGATCGGCACCGACCCGACCGGTGAACGCGTTGATGTCGCCCGGATCGACCTTCAGCGATGCCGATGACGACCCCGCCTCGTCCATGTCGCCGGTCGTGATGAAGTTGTAGAGGAACGATCCCTCGGGCGTGAGCGCAAAGGATTCCCCGAGAGGAATCCGGTAGCCAAGGCCGACGGTTCCTTCCACGAGAAAGCCGTCGGAGGTGCTGTTGAGAGTCTGCGCGCCGAGCCCACCCCCTTGGGAGAAGACGTTTCTCGTCACGTCGAAGTGGTTCCAACCACCGGCGATGCCGACGTCCATGAAGAAGTTCTCGTGCGTCCAGGTGGCGAAGCCGCCGAGTCGAAGCGTGCCGACCCGCATGTCGCCGTACCCGTCGTTCACGTTGCCGGTGAACGCGGAGTAACCCAGATTGAAGCCCGCCGAGACCGACTCGCCCAGATCCCAGGCGAAGCCACCGAGGCCGCCCCACTCCGTGCCGTTCGCGCCTTCGACGATGCCCTTCGTCGGCGTCGTGATTTCGCCGCCCCAGAACACCCCGAAGCCGCGACTGTCGGTCGCCGATCGGGTTCGCTGTCGGATGTTCCGCTCGGCGACCTCCGCCTGATTCGCGACCAGATCGAGGGGATCGCTGAGCCTGAACGGTGCTCTCGTGCGTTGTTCCACGAGCGATGACTTCTTCTGCAGTTCATTGCGAAGGACCGTGGTGTACTGGGAGAAGACCGGTATCTGCACCGCCGAAGCCTGGGCGGTCGGTTGGGTACTGAGGAGGTTGGCTTCGTATTCGGCGAGCGATTGAAACTGGTCGAGCGTGCCGAGGAAGTTCGCCGCAGCGCTGGTCGGATCGCGGTTCGCCATGGGGCGAAGCGACTGGTTCAGGAACTCGGCGGTGGGGAGAAGATCGGACTCGAGCGTGTACTGCGACTGGTACTCCGTGTTGCGGAGGGTGTAGTCGGACCCGGACGAGATCTGGATCGTGGTGCCCACCTCGGAGGGAGGATCCCACCATCGCGTGACGGATCTGCTCGCCGGATCGACCGTCAACCGGGATGCATTCACGATGCCGCCACCAGCGTTGATGATGGTGTATTTGCGATTCGTCGGGATGTAGTCCACGCCCTCGACGTCGAAGGTGAGATTCGCGCCGCCCGTGAAGTCCGCCTGCCCAGTGAAGATGTCGATCAACGTGACCGAAGGATCGATCGTGTCGCTCGACATCCCGAACTTGAGCGTGCCGTTATTGGTCACGAGATTGCCCTGCTTTAGAAAGGCGGTGCCTTCGGTCGCCACCGTGACCGAATCGTCGTTGAAGTAACCTGCGAGGAGCGTGCCTGAAACGTTCAGATCTCCGGCCGCACCGCCGTTGGTGATGTCGAGGCCTCCATCGACGATCATCGTCGCACCGGTGCGGACCTGGATGTTTCCGTCCGTCACCACCAGGTCGGCCGGAGCGAACGTCTGCTCCGGATCGACCGGGCCGACGATCTGGAGGACGCTTCCAGCCTCGAGGTCGACATTATTCGCGGTCAACGTCGCACCGGCTCCGCCGGGAAGACCGGGCCCCAGGGGCTGACCGTAGATCAACACCTCGCCGCCGTCGGAAACCGTAAGGTCGTCCGTGAAGGTCGCGGCCGTCCCCTTACCGAGCGAGAAGAGGCCGGCGATTGTGCTCGAACGCTTGAAAGTCGCGGTCGAGTCGTCCTCCATCATGAAGGTGCTGTCGGACTGGAGATCGAGCCCACCCTCGGCCGTCAGACTCGACGCGTTCTTCATAAGCAGCAAGGCGTCCGCCAAAGTGCCCGACGAAGAGAGGAGGACATCGCCGCGTCGACCGTCCTGATCCTCGTACCGGAGGTTGAATTCACCGTTCTCGATGATCATCGTGGACTGGATGACGTTCAACCCGTACGACTGGATGCGCGCGGTCGTGAAGCCGTCGACCCCGACCGTATGGACACCGTTGTTGCGAGATTCGTAGCTACCCCCGATGTCGACTTGATAGGTACCACCCATGTCGGCACCAACCAGGGTGGACTCGCCCTGGGCCCAACCGACTGTCAGGTTGCTGTCCTGTCCCGCCTGTGTGATCGTGCCACCGTAGGTGCCTCCTCGGATGAAGAGATTGACGTCGCGTTCGTTCGCACTGGTGTTCTCGTAGCGGATCGTGACCGTCGCGTCGCCGGACTCCGGATTCCCGTCTCCGTCGCTGGTGTAGCCACCGTCGATCGAGGAGAGCAGAAAATCGCCGGTGGCCGGCGAATCCGAGACGTCGAGCAGCATCGTGGAGCCGGTCTCGAACTCCGCCGCCACGACCGGGACCCCACTGGATGCGGAATTGAAGTCGAACAGCGTGAAGTTGGAGTTTTCTCTGGCGACGATCGTCGCATCCAGCCCACGGATGGCGTCCCGATAGAAGCGAACGGTGTCGCCTCCACCCGCGTCGGTGGTGACGGAGATTCGTGCGCTCTCCACGGAGTCGCCGAGGGTGATGCGTCCCTGGAAATCGATCTTGGCGTTGCCCGCTCCACCCGTCGTGTCGATGTCGAACTCCGCGTCGCCGCCCGGCGCATCGCCCAGCGAGATGTCGCCGAACCATTCGATGGTCGCGCCGTCGTCGACCTTCAGCGTGAACTTGTCCAGGAGAGCGGTCGACGATCCATCGACGAACTCCATTGTGCCATCACCCCGAACCAGCATCTCGGAATCCTCGGCCACCGTGAAGGCGCCCGATCCCGCGGTTCCGTCGCCGATCACGAGCTTCGAATCGGCGTCGAGGAAATTGAAGATCAATTGGGCGGCGTTCGACGAGAGGTTCGTCATGGTGACGTCTGCCTCTCTGTTGAATGCGAATCCGTAGTCCTGGAATGCATCGACGTCGACCGTCACCGTGTCGGCGAAAGCGGCCGTAACTTGGTCGAAAGTGGCGAATTGACCGTCCGCAGAAGCCGTGAAGGTTGCGGATCGCCAACCGAAGACGTAGTCGACCGCGACGCCGCCACCGGTTCCGGCGAAGTCGCCTTCAAACGTCTGGTTTCCCGTGGCGTTGAAACCGCCCGCGAAATCGAACCCGCCGTCCGCACCACCGACGTTCCACCTCGTCCCGTCGCCGCTCTCGACCGTGGAATTCGAGGTGAAGTCGAGTCGGCCGTCATTCACAGTGATGGTTCCGGTGCCGTCCGTCGTCACCGCTCCATCGAAGGTGATACTCCCGCTGTCGGGGTTGAACGTCTGATCCCCGGTGGCGTTGAACCCGCCATCGAACTCGATATCACCCGAATTCTCCGATGACCAGATCGTGCCCGCGCCACTCTCGACGGTGGAGGTGTCGCTGAATACGAGAGGGCCCCCATCGGCCAAAATCGTGCCCCCATTCGTCGTGAACATATTGTTGAAGGTGACATCGCGGTTTCCGAGCAGATTGAAGGTCATACTGCCCTGCGCGATCACATCGAGGTTGAAGGTGAAGCTGCCGTCCGCGCCGGGATCGATGACGGCGGCGTCGGAAAAGGAGAACGAACCAACGCCTGAATTCGAGTTGAAGACGACATCGACGTCGTCTTGCGTATTGTTGAGACCACCGAGATTCGTGACCTCGACGCCGACGATGATCTCGAACGGAGAAAGCGGAAGAGCCCCGAAGGTGAAGTCGACAGTGTTACCACCGAAGTCGTCGCCCGGGTAGCTGCCAGACACCCAGTTGAGGTCGTTGGTGAATTCACTTCCGCTATCGGCGGCGCCGCCGAAGACATCCTGCGCGTGCGTTGTCGCTCCGATGCCGAGAACGAAGAACGCCGCGACGAAGCGGTGACCTCGCCGGGAAGACCCTCGGTCCACATCGGATCGGTGCGAGGTGGACACGACTTCGAGCTTCGTCGAAAAAGTGGGCTGCATGCTTGATCCTCGTTCTTCTCTGGGCAATGCGACGCATCGAGCCACCCATGACCGTCGTCGACGGTCGTGGATACCGCGCGGAAATTGAGGCGTGGCCGGTGTATATCGACCACTCGAGAGTCTCCCCAGCAGGATTCTCGGTCCAAAATACGCTTCGTTATTGGACCTTTGGCCTATCGAACGTCCTTGAGTTTGACCGCCTGCCGCTCGCGGGCGGAAATCAACGCCGCCTCCAGCACCCGCTGGGTCTCGTAGGCATCCGCGAAGTCCGGCATCGGCACTTCAGGGTCCTCACCCGCCGTCATTCGGACAATGTCCGCGACCTGGCTGATGAAGCCGTGCTCGTATCCAAGTCCATGTGCCGCAGGCCAATACGCTTCGAGATAGGGGTGATGGCCCGCTTCGGTGCACATGATCCGACTCCAGCCTCGAAGGCCAGGATCCACGGTGTGGTCCCACCACTGAAGCTCGTTCATTCGCTCGAAGTCGAACTTGATGGATCCATGCTCGCCGTTGATCTCGATGGTGTTGCGGTTGAGATTGCCCGTCGCCAAACGGGTCGCTTCGAAGCTGGCCACTGCGCCGCCCTTCATCCGAGCGAGAAAGAGCACCGCGTCGTCGACGGTCGAGCGGCCGGTCCGCGGCGTGCCACGCCCGACGGATCCGCCACCCTTGATCGCCACACCCGCGTCGTCGACGAGCTCCCGACGCTTCACGAACGTCTCCTCGACCGCCCCAATCACCTCCACGATCTCCTGTCCGGTCAGAAAACGCGCGAGATCGATGATGTGCGCGTTGAGATCGCCGTGGGCTCCTGAGCCGGCCTTTTTCGCGTCGAATCGCCATACCAAGGGCGTTTCTGGATGCCCCCAGTCCTGGAGGTACGCGGCTCGCACGTGGAAGATGCGACCGAGTCGCCCCTCCTGGATGAGACGGTGCGCGTAGGCGAGGGCCGGAACGCGTCGATAGTTGAACCACACGAAGGTCCGGACACCGCGACGCCGGGCGCGACCCGCCGCGTCCTTCATCGCTCTCGCTTCCTCGAGGGTCGACGCCAAAGGCTTTTCACATGCCACATGGCGTCCAGCCTCCAGAGCCGCGATCGACATCTCGGCGTGAACATGGTTCGGCGTGCAGACGTCGATCAGACCCACATCGGGATCGGCGAAGAGATCCTGCCACCGATTCGTACTGCTGGCACACCCCCAGCGCTCCGCGAATCGACAGACTTCCGCACCTCCTCGCCCAGCCGCCGCCACGAGGCGGGCTTTCCTGGGCAGATCGAAGAATTTAGGGGCCGAATCCCATGCGTTCGCGTGAGCTTTACCCATGAAGCCGGTGCCGATCAGACCGATTCCGAGGGGCTCTTTCGACGATGTGAGGGTCCGTGCCTTGCCGGCCACTCGCTTCTTCTTCCTTGAGGTCGCCATGGGTCGTATTTCCTGACTGCCTATTGATCCAAACACCCGACGAGAGACCCTGAAGAACACTCAGAGCCGTCGGACCGGCCGGTATCCTAACGCCGGCGCCGAGCCCCGCTCTGGGGAACGGTGCCAGGTATCCGGAGCTCA
Organism: Phycisphaerae bacterium; assembly: GCA_002862325.1. Taxonomy (GTDB): domain Bacteria; phylum Planctomycetota; class Phycisphaerae; order Phycisphaerales; family SM1A02. The sequence goes on along the minus strand of PKCT01000018.1, from coordinate 760 downwards.
GACATGACCACGTGCGACCCGCCCTCCCAGACACCCTCCGATCTCTCCGATCGGATCGAACGCCTCGAGCATGCGCTGCGATCGGAGGGGCGACGGCGGAAGCGGCTGGAGCGAATCGTCATGTGCACCGGCGTCATGCTGATCGGGCTTGGCGCGCTCGCCGCCCGTGGCTTCGAGCCGGTCGCGGACGTCGTCCAGACCAGGCGACTCGAGATCCTCGACACCAACAACCGCGTCGTGGTCCTCGCGACAGGCGCTCAGCATGGTGGCCGCATCGATCTCTGGGACTCGGCGGAGAAGAATGCCGCGCGAATCGGCTGTAATGGCGTCGGGGGCGATCTCAGCCTCTTCAACCGGGAGGGGAGACAGGTGCTTGCGGCCTATGCGGACGGCACCGCAGGCCGAGTCGAGGTCAATGGACCGAACGGCATCCCCCACGTCCTCCTCGCGGCCGACGAATCGGGAGGCCTGGTGACCACCGCCAACGACGAAGGACTACCCGTGACCAAGCTCGCCTCCGGCAGCGGCCACGGTCGCCTCGAGATCAACGGGCCGAACGGTGGCGTCTGCCGCATCGAGAGCGACAAGGGAGCCGGCAGGCTCGCGCTGATCTCGCCTTCTTCGGAACGAGAGATCACGATCGAGGCATCGACCGGTCTGGGCATGTTCGCAGGCGCGAATTCCCTGCTTCGGCTCGGTGCGGACGAGAGTGGAACTTCGCTCGAGCTGAACGCAGGCGAGAAGGTCGCGAATCGGATGC
>PKCT01000049.1 GCA_002862325.1 Phycisphaerae bacterium | reverse complement strand
CCCGTCGCCACCGGGCCAGGTCTTCGACTACACCGTCACCACGACCGGTCGCCTCCAGACCGCCGAGCAGTTCGAGCAGGTCGTGGTGCGAACGGGCTCGAAGGGCGGCCTGGTCAGACTCGGAGACGTGGCGAGGATCGAACTGGGCTCCCAGAGCTACACGCTCTCGAGCTCCCTCAACGGCGCCCCCGCCGCCACGCTCGCGATCTACCAGCTTCCCGGTGCGAATGCGATCGACGTCGCGGACGGCTGCATCGCTGCCCTCGAGAACGCGAAGCGGGACTTCCCCGACGGCGTCGACTACAAGGTCGTCTTCGACGGAACGCTCATCATTCGCACGAGTCTCGCGGAACTGCAGGTCACCCTGCTGATCACGATCGGACTCGTGATCCTCACCGTATTCGTGTTCCTGCAGAACCTCCGCGCGACGCTGATTCCCGCGGTGACGATTCCGGTCTCCCTGATCGGCACCTTCGCGGTGATGCAGATGTTCGGCTTCAGCCTCAATCTCCTCACCCTCTTCGGACTCGTGCTCGCGGTCGGCATCGTGGTCGACGATGCCATCGTCGTGGTCGAGAACGTCATCCGAATCCTGGACGAGGAGAAGCTGCCCCCGAAGGAGGCCGCTCGAAAAGCGATGGAAGAGGTCTCCGGACCGGTCGTCGCGACGACGATCGTACTGCTCGCCGTCTTCGTGCCAGCCGCCTTCATCGGAGGGATCACCGGTAGCCTTCTCCTGCAATTCGCCCTGACGATCTCGATCGCAACCCTCTTCAGCTCCGTCAACGCGCTGACCCTGAGTCCAGCCCTCGCCGGCGTGGTCCTGCGGCCGACGTCGGAACGACGCAACTGGTTCTTCCGCGGGTTCAACACGACGCTCGCCCGAGTGACGGGTGGCTACAGCGGAGCGGTCGGTGGTCTCCTCCGCGTCTGGCCCATCACGATCGCCGCCTTCATCGCCCTCGTGCTCCTTGGAGGTAGTGCGTTCACGACCCTGCCGACCGGCTTCGTCCCCCAGGAGGACGAGGGCTACTGCATCGTCAACATCCAGCTTCCTGACGCCGCGAGCCTTGAACGCACGCAGGTGGTCGTCGACCGCCTCGCGACCGAGGTCGGCGGGATCGATGGGGTGGCCGACGTCCTCGCGCTCAACGGCTTCTCGCTCCTCTCGGGCGCAGCCGCCGCAAACGCCGCCACCATCGTGGTGGTCTTCGATTCCTGGGACGACCGGCCGAACCCCGAGACCCAACAGACCGCGATCCTCGCCCAGATCAACGGCCTTGGCCAGAAGGTCGAGGAAGGACGGGTCGTCGCGTTTCCGGTGCCGTCGCTACCCGGCCTCGGCGCGAGTGCCGGCCTGGCGATGGAGATCCAGGATCGAGCGGGTCTCGGTACCGAAGTGCTCCAGGGCGCCGTCGACCAGTTCCTCGTCGCCGCGGGCGGGCAGACCGGCCTGGGGGGGGCGATCACGACCTACAGTGCGACCGTCCCCCAGGTGCATGTCGACATCGATCGCGAACGGGCCCTTTCGCGCGGCATTCCGATGTCGGAGATCTTCCAGACGCTCTCCGCGAATCTCGGGTCCTACTACGTCAACGACTTCTCGAGCTTCGGTCGCATCTATCAGGTTCGCACCTCCGCCGAAGCGATGTTCCGGGACAGGCCCGAGGACATCGGTCAACTCCAGGTCCGGAACATGAACGGAAGCATGCTGCCCCTGGAGTCCGTGGTAGGCGTCGAGCGACGCTTCGGTCCGGAGACCGTCTTCCACTTCAACATCTATCCATCGGCCCGGGTGATCAGCGGCCCCGCACCCGGCTTCTCCGGAGGCCAGGCCCTCGATCTGATGGAACAGATCGGACGGACCGATCTCCCACCGGGCGTCGGGTTCGCCTGGAGGGACCTCGCCTATCAGCTGAAGGCGTCGACCGGCGGCATGGGTCCGACCTTCCTGCTTGCGGTCGTCCTCGTCTACCTCGTGCTCGCCGCCCAGTACGAGAGCTGGTCCCTCCCGGTATCGGTCGTCCTGAGCGTGCCGACGGCGCTGCTCGGCGTCGTGGCCGCGCTCCTGGTGACCTCGAGTCCGATCGATCTCTACGTCCAGGTCGGCATCGTGCTGCTGATCGGCCTGGCCGCGAAGAGCTCGATTCTGATCGTCGAGTTCGCCAAGGTTCGGCGCGAGGAGGGCCTGACGCCGAACGAGGCCGCCATCGACGCCGCCCGCATGCGGTTCCGCGCGGTCCTCATGACCGCATTCAGCTTCATTCTTGGCGTGATCCCCCTTCTGGTCGCGAGCGGCGCCGGAGCCATGAGCCGCCGGGCCATGGGTACCACGGTCTTCGGCGGCATGCTCGCCGCGACCGTCATCAGTCTCCTGATGGTCCCGGTCCTCTACGCGATCGTCCAACGAGGGAGCGACCGACTCGGCGGAAAGCGAACGCCTCCCAAGCAGAAGCCATGAGCGGCTACCAGACGATCGACCTGAAGTATCACGGACTCGACGAAGCCGACGCGGTGTTCCTCTTCGAGACGGAGCGTGGACCGGTGCTCGTCGAATCGGGCCCCGCCGTGACGCTCCAAACGCTGCGACGCGAACTGCAGCGGCTGGGCGTCGACCCGGACTCCATCCACGCCATCCTTCTGACCCACATCCACCTCGACCATGCCGGCGCGGCGGGATGGTTCGCGGATCACGGGGCCACCGTCCACGTCCATCCCTTCGGCGTTCGCCATCTGAGCGATCCATCGAGACTCAATGCGAGCGCGAGACGGATCTACGGCGACGAACTCGATCGGATCTTCGGTGAGCTCCTTCGCTGCCCGGAGTCCCGGGTCGCGCCGGTCGAGGACGGGGCCCGCCTCGATTTCGGAAACGTCGCCTTCACCGCCATCGAAACCCCCGGACACGCGCGGCATCACCATGCCTGGGCGACGGAGATCGATGGACGGCGGGTCTGCTTCACCGGCGACGTTGCGGCGATGCGTCTCCCGGGAACCAACTTTCCGCTCTTTCCCCTCGCGCCTCCGGAGTTCGAGCTCGAACCCTGGCTGGCGTCTCTCGCACGCCTCGAAGCGATGGATTTCGACCGACTCGAACTCACCCATTTCGGCCGGATCGAGGATCCCCGTGCCCACCTGGCGAGGGTGCGGGACCGCCTGGAACGCGAGACGGACGTTCTTCGCGAGCTGATCGAAGACGACACCCTCGAGGACGAGGACCGCCTCGCCGCCTACCGGGCCTGGATCTCGGAGGAGGGCCGCAATCTCGACCAGGCCCACTTGCGGGCGTTCGCCAAGCGGAGCCTGCTCTCGATGAATCTCGCAGGGGTCCGGCGATACCTCCAGACCCGGACCGCGTCCTGAGGGATTCGCGACGAAATTCGGTCATCCAGGCGGTCGCACGGGGCGAACACCCGCTTTCAGTGACGGAATCCGACCCGTGCCACGAGCCCGGCGTACCCTTGGCTGAGGGTCCGACTTTCGACGGACCGATAGAGGAGTTCACCATGCGTCTCCAACACCACCTCGTTCTCTTCGCCGCCTCCGCCCTCCTCGTCGGCGGCCTTGGACTCGCACTCGGTCCGATCGCCGGGCCACCGTCCAGTCCCTCCTCGAAGGAGATCTCCGCTGTGAAGACCATCAAGACCGACGATGGCCGAATCATGTCCGCCTCCGGATACGACATCACCCCGCTCCCGCGCGACGAGGTCGAGAAGCTGGCCAAGTCGCTCACGCCGGAGCAGTACCGGATCACCCAGCAGGCCGGCACCGAAGCCGCGTTCTGCGGCACGCTGCTCGACAACAAGAAGGAAGGGATCTACGCCTGCGTCGTCTGCGGCCTTCCTCTCTTCAAGAGCGAACACAAGTTCACTTCCGGTACCGGCTGGCCGAGCTTCTTCACAGGGTTCGACCCGGCTCACATCACCGAGAAGACCGACACGACGCACGGCATGGTTCGAACGGAGATCTGCTGCGCCCGCTGCGGCGCCCACCTCGGTCACGTCTTCCCCGACGGGCCGGCGCCGACCGGGCAGCGATACTGCCTCAACAGCGAGTCGCTCGTGTTCATCGAGGATGGGGATGAGGTTCCCGAACGGTCGCGGCCCGCCATGAAGACCCAGGAGGCCTACTTCGCCGGCGGCTGCTTCTGGGGCGTCGAACACGCCTTCAAGTCGATCCCGGGCGTCCTTTCGGTTGATAGTGGATATCAACAGGGCCATGTGAAGAATCCGTCATACCGACAGATCTGCACCGGGGATACGGGTCACGCGGAAAGCGTCAAGGTCGTCTACGACCCCTCGAAGGTCGAATACGCGGATCTCGTGAAGTTCTTTCTCTACCTTCACGACCCGACCCAACTGAATCGCCAGGGCCCCGACCGAGGCACGCAGTATCGCTCTGGAATCTACACGGTCGGAGACGACCAGCTCGAAACGGCCCGACGTGTCGTCCAGGAGGTCCAAGCCAGCCCCGACTTCGCAGACCGTACGATCGTGACCGAGATCGAGCCCACCGAGACGTTCTATCCCGCCGAGGAGTACCACCAGGACTACGTCGAAAAGACCGGTCGAGCCTGTCATGTCGACATCAACGGTGCCTTCAAGGCTTCCGGGATAGAACCTCGACGGGCATCACAGTCGTACTGAGGGACTTCCCGTATCTCCAACCCCGCATCGACGGATGCGAGGTTCTGCGCCAGGCGATCGGCCAGCGGTGCGGCAGCCGCCGAGACGCCAGCCATGGTCGTGAGCATCAAAGCGCTCAAGACGGCCCGAGTCAGAATCCACTCGATTGGTGGTCCATACGGCAGCCGGCTGCCCACATGTCGCATCGCGATCCTCCCCGACCCTCAAAAGAAGGTCAGAAGAGGCATCGACGATCACTGCGGACACATTGGGTGCAACCGCCAGGTCCCTCGGAATCCCGGTCCCAGGAACTCCTGTCGTGCGGATCGCATCACGTGGGGAGAGTTACGGGACCTGACCTTCCCATGCGACATGCACCGCTCGGCGAACGGGAACAAACGGTCTTGAGATCAACGAAGGGAACCATCCGGGATCCGGTGCGACGTCAAACGTCGATCGACGCGAGGATCTCCGTCAGATTCTCCGACAGGATGGTGATGAGCCCGATGCCGAAGATCGCGACCGCGTACGACAGGATCACTCCGATCGTGAGGTACTCGATCGACTCCGCCCCATGCTCGTCGCGAAGGAAGCGGGCCAGGGATTTTCGGAACTGGGAAAGCATCGTCCGGTCGCTCCAATCCCCACCTGGTAGGCGGGGCTGAAGAGTTCCGGGCCGACCCACGCAACGAATGCGTGGGTCGACCCGGATACGCATTGCCCTCCGGCTGACCGATCAACACCGTCGCGGCGCCGTCAGCTAAACCGGATCACACGCACTGGATCCAAGTCGATTGCGACTGGATCAGGGACCAGTGCCGGGAGTCACGGCGATCGTCTCGATCAGCGTGCCGCCCTTGGCCGCGATGTCTTCCTTCAGGGCAACGAAGGCAACGGCGGCGCCACCGGTGACGGGGACCGCGGCGGTGAGGAATTCGACGGCCTCGAGGCCACGCTCGTCCTTGAGGAAGCTAATGATCCAGTTCATGTTTCTCTCCAAGATGTTCGGGGAGGTTTATGGGGAGGCGTCCAACCTCCCCGGAAGTATCTAGTGCCGAATATAGCCGTTGTGACACCGATTCAACACCAACAAACAGGAATTCTCAGGAATCGGCCCCCGTTGCGAATGATCCGCGGGCCTTTTTCGCGATGGCAAGATTTGCGCGAGCCTGGCCTGGTGAGACGACCCGTTCCCAGAGCCCCAAAGCCCGAGAATCATCGCCCTGGAGAGCCGCAGCCAACGCGGCATTGCCGACGAAATCGCCATCTGACGGATCAAGCTCCATCGCCCGTGTGAAATCCGCCGTGGCTCGAGGGAGATCTTGCTGAAGAAGGCGACACATACCTCGATCGTTGAAGAGTATGGGCTCGTTTGGAAAACGATCGAGCCCGAGATCGAGCACATCCACCGCCTTGGCGATCCGACCCTCGAGAAGAAACACCTCGGCCGCCTCCGTGTAGGTCCCCAGGAAATCCGGATATTCCCGAGCCATCCGATCCAGCAACGCCGTCGCCTGTTCCGTGCGCCCCTTTGCGGCCAAGATTCTCGCCGTGAGCTGCAACGTCTCGGCCGAGGCGGGCTTGAGATCCCCCCCTTCGAACCAATCCTGATCATCGTCCGAAGACGTCGCGCACCCCGTCCCCAGCGACACCAGTACGACCGCGGCGAGCGTGACGACCATCCAGTCGCGAAGTTTCATTGTCCGCCCCCATTGTTCAAAATCTCCCCGGTGGGGATCTTCATCGCGTTGTTCCGAACGTCCTTCTGAATCTCGATCGCCCGAACGGAATCGACTCCGCTTCCACCGGCGGCCTGATCGACGATCACGATCCGTTCGGCCGCCACCCCCTCCCGCAGAAGTCTCTCCCGCACCGTCTCGATCCTCGCATCGAAGAGTTCGCTTGAGGCGGTGCCGCGGCGGACGGAGAGACGACCACTTCCGGTCCCGGCGATCGTTTCCACGGTTCGAACGCCGAGCGGCGTGAGCCGAGCCTCGTAGGGCTCGAAATGGTAGTCGTAGATGGTCCGACTCCTCACCACGCCTGCTCGAGCCTGATCTTCGAAGGGCGACCGAACGAACTCGCGATCGGCTTCGACCATGAAGGTTTCAGGCACGTCCACGGTGCGGTCCCGGTCGGTCTGGTTCGAGGCGCATCCCGCGGCCAGCGTGACCAGGCCGATGACGAAGAGGCGGCCCCTCCGGAGAAGGGGCAGAGGAACCGAGGACCACGAGGATTCGGCTTTTTGAGCTTCGTGAAAGAGCATGCTGTTCAAGGGTTCACCGTCCTCAGGTTTTCCAGGAGTATGAGGAGCATGGGTCCGGCCACAATGATAAGCACTGCGGGAAACATCATCAGCGCGAGCGGGAAGAGCAGGACGATCGAAGCACGCTGAGCACGATCCTCGAGCCCCTGCCGCTCCTCCAGCCGCAAGGCGTCCGACTGGGTGCGAAGGGTCTCGGTGAGCTCCGTGCCGAATCGCTCCGATTGACGAAGAAGGGTGCCGAGCGTCCGGAACTCGCCGATGCCCGTTCGCCCCCACGCGTGATCGAGGGCGATGGCCCAGTCCCCCCCGAATTCGACCTCGAGCTCGATGCGTCGCATCTCTTCGGCGAGCGGTGGCGAGATGACCGCCAAGTGCGACGCCACGACCTCCCAGGCCGCGGTCAGCGCGAGTCCGCCCTGCAGCGAGATCTCCAGGAGATCGATCATCACGGGAAACTCGGCCAGCATCGCGGCGAATCGCGACTGCTCCCTCGCGCCCAACCAGAGCTGGGGCGCCCACCAGCCCGCCCCAAGTCCGATGAACGCGGCCACCAACCGCATCGAGGACGACCAATCCAGCATGGTCGCGACGAGCAAGCCCAGGATCAGCCCCAGCAACGTCGTCCCGATCGCTGCCGCGATGAAGATCGCCTGCGACGTCCCCTCGGGAATGCCCGCACGGTTCATCCGGTCCCGCCAGCGTCCGGGCAATCGGCGATTGATCTGCCTGGTGATCGGTCCAGCCTCGGTCGCGATGCGATCCACGCCGGCCGGCGCGATGGCGCGATCCCGACGATCGATCAGAAGTCCAACGATCAGCACCGCGACGAACGCGGCGATCGACGCGAGGAACTGCTGCATCTCAATCATGCCGACACCCCTGTCCGGGAGGGTTCGATCCGCCCCACCTTCTGGACGGTCAGCAGTCCGACGAAAACCAGCGAGGCACTGAGCAGCAGGAGCAGGTTACCGACGGGACGATCCAGCACGAAGTCGAGATATCCCTCGACGACCGACCCCATCATGATGAACATGAGGATCGGAAAGAACGCGAGAAGCGAGGTCGCTCCCCTCGCGTAGAGCAGGATCGAACGGACTCGACGGCGCACGAAGTCCCGATCGACCAGCGATCTCACCAGCCGATCCGTCGTGGTGGCCAGATCACCACCCGAGGTCGTCTGCACGATCATCGCCAGACCGAACGCTCGAAGCTCGGGCCGCTCGGATGTCAGAAGCACCTCGCGGATCGCCCGAGCCAGGGGTTCACCGAGCGTCTCGCGCTGGAGGATTTCCCGAAACGCCTCCCCGGTCTGGCCACGCGCTTCCCTGCCCAGGACCTCCAGCACACCGCTCATGGGGATGCCCGCCCGCAGCGCCCGAGCCGCGACGCCCAGGGCCGAGAGCGCGGCGTCCGCCTCGAACTGCTCGGCCCGCTGCTTCTGTGAGTTCCGAATCGTATTGAGAACCACCATGCCGGCGATGAATGCGAGGATCCCCACCACCGGCCGTTCGGACATCCACCAGGCGACTCCACCGATCGCGGCGATCAGCGGGACGACGATCGCATTGGATCGGTCGCGATGCACAGGCTTTGAGCGGGTCGCCACCAGATCCTGCACGTTCGGGTCGGACGGGGTCAACTCCGATTCCAACTGTCGAATCGCATCCTCGGATTCCCGTCGCGACCTGCGTACCAGCACCACGACCACGAACCAGAAGATCGAGACGAAG
>PKCT01000140.1 GCA_002862325.1 Phycisphaerae bacterium | reverse complement strand
CCTGCGGATCGAGGATCACGTGTCGCCCACCTCGGCCTTCCAGGTCAGGTTCCGGATCTCCGACAATCCCAACAACTCCATCACTGAAGTCGCGATCGACGACGTCATGATCTCCCAGTCCGAGTGCGTCAGTACGCCGTGTCCAGGCGACTTCAACGGCGACGGCATCCGCGACGGGGCCGACCTGGGTCTCCTGATCACCGCCTGGGGCACCGCCGCGGGGGACCTGGACGGCGACGGCGTCACCAACGGTTCCGACCTCGGTCTCCTGATGACCAACTTCGGCATCGACTGCTGACCGCACAACCCCAGCGCGACCATTCCAATGATCTCTTCGCCCCCTCCTTCGGGAGGGGGTTTCGCTGTTCGTGATCCTGGGATCGGCCGGTGTCGCCCGACGTCACCGGCCGTAGCGGACCCGGCCCGGACCGATGGGCCCGTCGACGACGGTTGTCTCGCCGTCGGGCCAGCGGATCTCGAGGCGGTCGATGCTCTCGGCGTCGCCGAGTCCGAACACCGCGACCGGCTCGACCTGGGAGAGATAGCTCCTGGTCGGCATGATCCGGCGCACCGCCTGTCGATCGCCGATGGTCGCGATCAACTCCGCTCCGATTCCTCGAGGATTGCCGGCCGTTCCATCCAGTCGGACCTGCACGCCGCGTCCCCGGGCCGCGTCGTTGCGGAGCACCAATGGCGGCCCCGCGACCTGGGTGAGGACCAGGTCCAGATCGCCGTCGAGATCGAGGTCTCCACTGGCGAGTCCACGTCCGACCACCGGTCGTCCGAGATCTCCGAGGGCGTCGACGGGCACCTCGCGGAACCCACCGCCCCGATCCCCGGGAAGCCCACGAAAGACCTGCCCGGGTTGTCGGTACTGCTGACTCGACTGCACGACCGAGATCTCCTCCTCGAGGTGGCCGTTCGCCTGCACGAGGTCCTCGACGCCGTCGAGATCGAGATCGCAGAACAGCAGACCGAACGTCAGTGCGCGGCGAGTCGGTCCGGAGATGCCTTCGGTCGCCGCGTCGTCGAAGAAGCCGATCTCTCCGGAACGTCTGATGAAGAGTGAACTGGGTTCGTTGGCGAAGTTGCCGATGGCGATGACCGTCTCGTCGCCGGATCGTCCGGGACGAGTCGCGACGTCGATGCCCATGGCGCCGGTCGCGGAGCCGCTGCGGTCGAAGGCGACCCCGAGCCGCCGCCCCTGCTCCTCGAATCGCCCCTCGCCATCGTTGACCCAGGCCGCGTTCGCGGTGGTGTCGTTGGCGCCGACGATGTCGAGATCACCGTCCTGATCGAGGTCCACGATCGCGATCGCAAGCCCCTTGCCCTCCGGCTGGCCGGTCTCGGGGTTGGCCTGTCGCAGACCGTGGGCCTCGGCCACATCGACGAATCGTCGTCCGCCGTCGCCATCCGACTCGTTGAGAAGAAGGAACGGGACGGTGCCCGCGAATCCGGTTGGCGGTCCATACGCTCGTCCGAGTCCATCGATTCGGAAGTCGACGGCGGCGTCGATCTCGGGGGACCAGTCCACGTAGCACAGTCCGACGAGATCGAGATCGTCGTCTCGATCGACGTCGGCGAACCCCACCGCCGTGCTCCACGTATGGTCGTCGGGCATGCCGAAGAGATCGGTCGCGTCCGCCAGGCGGATCTCGCCCGGGGACGAGTCGTTCCTGAGCAGGCGATCCCGCCCCATCATCGAGACGTAGAGATCGGCGTCACCATCCTGATCGACGTCGCCGAGAGCCACGCCCATGCCGTGCCCCTCCATCCGGGGGACGTCCTGCACGCGTTCGAAGCGAGGCGCTCCATCGTCGCCTCGCGTGTTGCGAAAGACCACGATTCGAGGTCGAGGCTCCGTGTCGAGCAGATCGCCCCCGTCCACGAAGACCAGGTCCGGCCGATCGTCTTCGTCCAGATCGACGATCGCGACGCCACCGCCAAGCGATTCCGGAAGCAGCTTGCCTCCGCGGGCGCCGTTGTCTCGTGCGAAATCGACGCCCCATGCGGTGGCCCGGTCGGTGAAGGGCATGGCGAGATCGGCGACCTCGGGTGCCGGTTCGAGATCGACTTCCGGCGCTTCCACCCGGAACTCCTCCGCCGTTCGCACGGTCTCCGCCCGGAAGATGCCTCGGGCGAGCACCAGACCCACGACGACGACGGCGACGAACCCCACGAAGATGAGGCTCCGCTTGAAGGCGACGCCGATCACGGCATCGCGGTCGTCGGTCGACCGGGAAGGCGGCCCCGGTTCGGAATCGGTCATCGAGCTTTCTCCTCGGTGGAGGCCGCGACCGAACGCGTCGTCTTCGAGTCCTCCACCGGAGCGAGGTCGTAGATCGCCACCGGCTCGGCCGCGTGATCTGCGACTTCGCTTCGACTGCGTGCGAGCCGGATGGCCCGATCCCGCGCGTTGTCGTCCGGACGAAGCAGTTCGAACTGCCCGCGCGCCTCGGCGGCCGCATCGGAATCGCCCGCCGCTTCCCGGATCCGCGCAGCGAGGAACCAGGACTGGGCGACTTGGGGGTTCAGGGCCAGTGAACGATCGATCGCCTTCTCGGCGTCCGCGATGGCGGCGGCCTCCGCCGCGTCGTCGCGAGCGCCCCGCGACCGCTGGAACTGGACGGTGGCCAACTCGTTCCACACTCGTTCGTCGCGCGAAAAGTCGTACCCGCGTTCGACCGCGACCGGATACTTGGCGGCGATGATTCTCTGAAGGCGACGGACCGACTCGTCGAGATCGCCGTTCTCGCGGGCGACCGCGGCGGCGTACCAGTCGAGTGCCCATGGCCACTTGAGCTCGGGATTCTCCGCGGCTCGACCGAGCGCCTCGGCCGCGTCGTCGATCCGCCCTTCGATGATCATCGCTCGCCCCTGATTGAGGGCCCCGTCGGCGAAACCGAGCGCCTCGACCTCGGCGAACGCGTCGATCGCCTGAGCGAGCTGCCCCTTGGCGACTCCGCCACCCGACCCGGACCGGACCAGGCCGATGCCGTAGTCGTTCCAACGCTGCCACGGCGGCGCCTTGAGCGTCGTCGTCGCCTCGCCGGAGCCCCGGCCGATCGGAAGGATGACGGTGGTCTCCGCGAGATCGAGGATCGGCAGCGCCTTCAGCAGGGCTTCACCCTCCTCCGGCCCGAACGCGTGTCGCATCAGCGCGGCGTTGAACTTTCGATAGCGGAGGCGCCCCTTGACAACGATCGTTCCGGTCGCATTCTGCGGGACGTCCAGTCGATAGTGGGTCAGATCGGCCGCGCCAGGCGGGATCTGGTGGTTGTAGAGGGGGACGAAGATGTCCTCCGGATTCCGCTGCTCGATGCGGTGTCCGTCTCGATCGAGAAGCCAGACGTCGAGGAACTTCGACCAGGGATCCACCGCCCCGTCCGACGCCATGCCGCCGCTCCGCGACACGGGCGCGACGACTGCGTCGGCGTTCGGCCGGAGTCCGACTTCGATGTCCAGCCAGACCTCGTTGGAGTCGGCCGTGCCCTGGGTCAATGGATGTCCCAGCCCCAGGGTCCGGACGATCGTCTCGAGCAGGACCGTCTCACCGGGCTCGACCCACACGTCGGCCAGACCGACCGGTCCCCTGAACTCGCCGTCAACCCGCCCCTCTGCGCGGAGCCCGACGAAGTCGAGTCGAGTCGCCTTCTCATTCGTCCGCGAACACGCGTCGAGCACCTCCTGCAGCGTCTCGGGCGTGCGTTCGCCCATGTAGACATCGATCGCGGCGAGTGCGGGATTGCCGGCGTGGAACCCATGATGGTGGACGGTGGGGGTGCCGGAGTCGTCCCGCACCCTGGCGGCCACGGTGTCGCTGGGCACCAACGGCATGTGGCAGCCGTTGCAGTCGGCGCTGATCTTCGGTGGCCAGTACCAGGACCCGATCCCACGGCCCGACACGCCGGAGAGTCGCCAGGTGTCGTAGTGGTTCTGGCCGGGAAGCCACTTGTAGCCGTTCAGGACCTCGGGAAGGAACACCTTGTGGCACGTCCCGCAGAACTCCGCCGACTTGTGGACCGGCTTGAGGAAGGTCCGACGATGGAAGTCAGGTTTCGCGAGGATGAGCTGGCGATTCACCCACTGGAGAAACGGCGAATCGCTGAAGGCGAAGGGATAGCGAGGCGGATCTCGGAACGTGTAGCTCGCGTTCCCGAGGGTGGAGACGTCTTCGATGCCGTGGCACACGATGCAGCCGATGCTGGCCGAACCGAGTTCATCCTTGGCCAGGACGTCCGCCTGGCTGGGATCCGTCCACCGCGGCTCCTCCCAGCTTCCCGTCATCAGGATGGCGGGATCGTGACACCCGGCGCAGAAGCGACTCGGCTCGACCGAACCGGTGCGATCGATCATCGCCTGCCGGGTGTTCCGAACGCTGAAGGCGTAGAGAGGATTGTTGAACGAGGACTGGGCGTGGACCGAATTCGTCCACTGGGCGTGCGCATCGGCGTGGCACGCCAGACAGTGGTCGTTTCCGAGCAGATGCTCCTTGGGAACGGTGCCGCCGTGGGCGGTCTCCAGGAGGCTCGGCGCGAAGTCGTCGATCGAGGAAGTCGCGACCGCCACCATGCCGTCCGTATCGCGATCGATCGGTTCCGCGCTCACCGAGAAGCCGAACGCCACGATCGCGGCGGCGAGTCCGCCGACCGACCACGGGACGCTTCGACGCCAGCGAAGCTTCGGTCCAACCAATCGATGGAGCACGAAGAGCCAGATCGCCACGAGGGGGCTCAGCCCGTGCACCCAGAACAACACGCCTCGGAGCGTCGGGTCGTCGATGCCGAGTCGAACCGGACCGAGCTCGACCCGGACCAGCAGGAGACCGGTCACCAGCAGCGCCGCACCGATCCAGAGCAGGGCCCAACCGACCGCCACCGCGCGCCGGTTCTTTCGGTGCCGCCCTCGCCGGGCGTGGCCGATTCCATACACGAGGAACGGCACCAGGAAGAGGAGGCCGAGGATGAGGTGCGCCAGGAAGGCCCAGAGGTAGGCGCCGTTCTCCTTCGGCATGCCCGTCCACCAGGCCTGGAGGTCTACCGAGACGAGATACAGACTGTCGATCACGAGGAGACCGAAGAGGGCCAGCAGACCTCTCAACCACCAGCGCAGCGTCTTGGTCACGACCGGCCCCCGAGGCCCGCGAGATCGAGATGTGCGCTCAGTCTGGCTCATGGTGGGGACTTCGGGGGCGGAACGACTCAGCCCGACCTCTGTACATCGGTGGGACGACGCCCCCACTCGAGCCGATGCGGAGTCGGAGGCGAAAGAAGAGAATGGTCTAGTGCGGCACCTCCTTGACCGCGTTGCGATTCCAGGATGGGACCCGAACCACGATCGGTCCCTTGCCGACGATCTTGCACTGGCACGCCAATCGACTGTTGATCTGAAGTCCGGGCGCCTCCTCGACCCGATCCTCCTCGTCCTCGTCGCTTTCGGTCACCTGATCCATCCCCTGCTCGACGTAGACGTGACAGGTCGAGCAGGCACAGACTCCACCGCACGCGTGCTCGATGTTGATGCCATGCTCGACGGCGAGCTCGAGAAGGTTCTCCCGCTCTCCACCCATGAGCTCCCATTCGGCCTGCTCGGTGCTCGTGAGCCCCTCCGGGTCTTCAAGAATGAACTTGACCGGAACGACCGGTGGGCCGTGCTCTTCGCCACTGTGCTTCATGTGCATCTGAGGAGGGTCCTGTGCGGGTTCGGGGGAGACGCGGACGCTCTTGGCCCGTGTCTCCCGACATGATAGACGCTTACCCAAAGAATCGACCCTTGGAACGTGTCTGGAACCCCCAGGTTGATACGCTGAGGGGTCGATCGGTAGACCCTGCGCATGCTCTCCCCACCCGCCTTACCGCCTAGCAAGCGACCGAATCCTCTCCGGATGACCAGCTCCGAATTCGTCGGAACCTGCGGCGCGCACCGTGAGACCTACCCGAAAGGGCGCAGAGCCGTGGATGCCTATCGAGCCTTCCACCGGGACGGCACGGCGGATCGATTCGAAGGGCCGACGCTCCCCCCCATCGGACGGACCGAGGTGGAGGGCGAGACGATCAAGTTCACCCTGTCCCTCCCCGGGGGCGTCGAGACCGAATCGGTCCTCATCCCGATGCGTCGACGCACCGGGGAGCTGACGCGGACGCTCTGCGTCTCGAGTCAGATCGGATGCGCGATGGGCTGCAGATTCTGCGAAACGGCCCAGATGGGACTCGTCCGACATCTCGCCGTCGACGAGATCGTCGCCCAGTGGCACGTGGCGACCCACCAACTCGGCCACCGTCCCAAGAACATCGTGTTCATGGGCATGGGCGAACCGACCGACAACCTCGACGCGGTGATCCCCGCGATCCGCGTCCTCGTCGACCACGACGGACCGGCCATCGCGGCCTCGAACATCAGCGTGTCGACCGTGGGGAACCCGGAGGGGATTCGACGGCTCGGCGAACTCGCCGCCGAACCGGGTTTCCACCGCCTCAACCTCGCGGTGAGCCTCAACGCCCCCAACGATCGGATCCGGGCCGAGATCATGCCGGTCGATCGCGCCTGGCCGATGGACGAGCTGATGGACGCGATGCTCGCCTGGCCCGGTCGACCCAAGTCGGCGATCTGCGTGGAGTACGTCCTGATCCCGGGAGTCAACGACGGCCCCGAGCACTGCGACGAAGTATGCTCCTATCTTCGCCCGCTGCGTTGCTCGCTCAACGTCATCCCCTACAACCCGCGTCGCGATTCCCCGTGGCCCGCACCCGAGGAGACGTCGGTGGACGAATTCATCGCGCGTTCGATCGCCAATGGTCAGTTCACTAAGCGACGCGGCACGAAGGGACGCGACGTGATGGCCGCCTGTGGCCAGCTCGGCAACCCCGAGATTCGGGCTCGTCGTCGGGTGGCCGACGGCTCGCGCGTGGAACTCTCCATCGAGGGGTTTCGAAGACCGTGAGCACCGAACGCGAATACGACATCGAGCAAGATCGCGATCCCGCCCTTCGCCGTGGCGCGAGCAGCCGCCGCTTCGCGGCCTATCGCCACAAGGTGGACGCTCGCCGGTCGAAGTCCCGGAAGGAGCGGACCACCGTCACCCGGGCCGGTTCGGTCCGCAGTCTGAAGCGCACGCGCAGCGCTGGAATTCTGCTGAGAACCTTCTTCGGTCTGCTCGGTCGGCGACGAGGCCCCGTGATCTTCTCGCTCGCGACGCTCACCCTCGCGACCGTCCTCGGCCTGCTGCCACCCGCCGCGACCAAGATCGCGATCGACTACGCCTTCACCCGCACCCCCCTGCCGCCTCAGGCCGCCAGATTCATTCCCGCATCCTGGGGCATCGTCGACGACCCGAAGCGTCTTCTGGTCGCCATCGGGATCGGATTGATCGTCCTGGCCCTCGTGACGGTGGCGGTGAGTCTCGCCGGCCGGTGGCAGGCGACCAAGGCGACCCGCACGCTCGCGGTCGATCTCCGCAGGCGGGTGTTCGAGCACACGGTCCGGTTCCCCCTCCACCGGATCAACGACCTGCGGGCGGGCGGCGTCGCGAGCCTGCTGCGCGAGGACGCGGGCGGCGTCGCCGACCTCGTGTTCGGACTCCTGTACAACCCCTGGCGAGCGATCATCCAACTGGTCGGGAGCCTCATCATTCTCGCGGTCACCGATTGGCGACTGCTGCTCGGCGCGGTCGGCATGCTTCCCATGGTGTGGATCACCCACCGCACCTGGATCGGACGGATACGACCGCTGTATCGCGACATCCGCGCCCAGAGGTCCGGCATCGATGCGCACGCCACGGAGGTGTTCGGCGGCATGCGGGTGGTGCGGGCGTTCGGCCGAAGTCGCAGCGAGGCCAGTCGCTTCACCCATGGCAACCATCTCATGACGCGTCAGGAGATCCATGTCTGGTGGTGGTCGCGAATCACCGAGACGATCTGGGCGCTCGCCATCCCCCTCGCCAGCGCCGCACTGCTGCTCTACGGAGGATTCCAGGTGGTCGATCAGGTCATCACCACCGGCGACCTGGTCATGTTCCTGACGTACCTGGTCCTGCTCCTCGGCCCGATCCAGACGCTCGCCTCGAGTGCCACCAGCCTTCAGACCAACCTCGCGGGTCTGGATCGCGTCCTGGACGTGCTCGAGGAGCCCACCGAGATGCCGGATCGCCGCGCGGCGACGCGACTCGTGCCCGACACGGTCGAGGGGCGTCTGGAGGTCGACTCGGTGTCGTACCACTACCCCAACGCCGATCGCCCCGTCCTCCACGAGGTCAGCTTCACCGCCCAGCCCGGCGAGCTCGTCGCCTTCGTCGGCGCATCCGGTGCGGGCAAGACCACCCTCTGCAATCTCGTGGCGAGATTCTTCGATCCGACCTCCGGAACGCTTAGTCTCGATGGACGCGATCTCCGCGACATCCGACTCGAGGACTATCGACGACTGCTGGGCATCGTGGAACAGGACGTGTTCCTCTTCGACGGTTCGATCAAGGAGAACATCGCCTTCGGCCGGAGACGCGTCTCCGAGGAGCGGATCGTGGAGGCGGCCGCCGCCGCGAACGCCCTGGAGTTCATCGAGGAGATGCCCGACGGCCTGGACACGCTGATCGGGGAGCGTGGCGTCCGACTTTCCGGAGGGCAGCGCCAGCGGCTGGCGATCGCCCGCGCGATCCTGGCCGACCCCCGGATCCTGATCCTCGACGAGGCGACCAGC
>PKCT01000087.1 GCA_002862325.1 Phycisphaerae bacterium | reverse complement strand
TTCCTCGTAGGACGCCCAGGCACCGCCACCTGCGGGTTGGGGCGCTGGTCGTCGAATCAGCGTCCCGAGGGCCGAACTGGCGTGGCGGATCGGGGCCCCGAGTTGGCTCAAGTGACGCGTCGATGCGATCCATCGGGTCAGCGTGGCTGGGAAGGCGAGCACGATCTCGTCCGCCGCGACCAGGAGACCCAGACCCAACGCCGTGAGCAGAATCAGTGATGAGCCGAGGCCGCCGAACCGGTCCGCGAGGCCGAGTTCGAGCTCGCTGCCCAGGAGCCCGGAGGGGAGTCCCACCATGGGGCCTGCGAAGAGTCCGAGCGGTACGAGCCATGCTTCGTGGAGTGCGGAGACCGCGACCGCCACGAGCACCGCTCCAAGGCATCGCACGACGGGATGCGTGATCGTGTAGCCGCGGGCCAAGGTCACCATCGCGACGGTGAGGAGGCTGAAGAACACCCAGATACCAGGGCCGATGATCCGGTAGCACCACCAGGCGATCGATGCCCCGACCGGCCCAGCGGGGTTCGCTGCAGGGCTGTTCACCTGGGATACGAGCGTCGATGGAGGATCTGCCGGGTCGAAGCCAGCGACGGCGATGACGACGAAGACGAGAAGGGCACATCCCACGAGCCACAGGACTCGGCGAAAGAGTGTCGGCTCAAATTGCCGCAAGCCAATATCTTCTAAATGCTTACGTGATTGGGATGTGCGATTCTTCTGAGTGCGGGACATCGTGTGGATATCGGCGAAATCCCCCGGAAGGCCCCATGTTTCCTTGGTGGTGATCACCCAGCCAAGGAGGTGGAAGTCCAATAAAAAATGACTTGTCACGCGTTGAGTACTCTCGGTACCCTCTCGCGTTATGAAGTTCCGGCTCATAGATCAGGTGATCGCCCAAGAACCACGCAGCATTGTGGCTGTGAAGAACGTGACTGAGGCGGAGGAGTACCTTTCCGATCATTTTCCCAGCTTCCCGGTCCTCCCCGGGGTCATGATGGTCGAGGCGATGGTGCAGGCTGCTCGTCTTCTGCTCGAACCCACGTATTCACGTCAGGTACTGGGAAGCGTCAAGGCGCTTCGGTACGGCTCGTTCGTTCGACCTGGAGAGGCGCTGCGGGTCGAGGTCGAGTGGATGAAGACGTCCAAGGATGGAATCCACACCTTCCGGGGTGAAGGCAAGGTCATGGCTCTGGGGGCCGCGATCGAGGACCTCGACACCGCGGTATCCGGAAGGTTTACAATGCGGTCGCTTCGTACCGAGCGCTGCCGTCCGCCCCTGGGCGTCGAGAGCTCGGTGGTCGGGCGCAGCTGACGCGTCCGACGTTTCCCCCAGCGTACGAGCGAGACATCGTTCGGAAACGCCCGTAAGGAGTCGACTATGGCGGTCATCAGCCGCGACGAGATCTTCGACAAGGTCAAGGAAGTGCTTGAGAACGCCCTCGGAGTCGACGCCGAGGAGGTCACGATGGACGCCACGCTCATCGGCGACCTCGGTGCCGAGTCGATCGACTTCCTCGACATCAGCTTCAAGCTGGAGCAGGAGTTTTCGATCAAGATCGATCAAGGCGAACTCTTCCCCGAGAACCTGATGTCCGACGACTCGCTCGTCGAGGACGGAAAGCTCACGGACAAGGCGATGGATCTGCTCAGGGAGCGGATGCCGCACGTCGACTTCTCGAAGCTCGAACAGGATCGCCGAGTCGATCAGCTGTCCGAGGTCTTCACGGTGTCGAGTCTCGTCGACTTCATCGAACGCAAGGTTTCGGCCTAGCGTCGCGGAAAGACTTGGGCGACCGTCATGCGGTGGATGTGGATCGACACCATCATTCGTTTCGAGCCCGAGGCTCGGCTCGACACCATTAAGAACGTCTCCTTGGCCGAGGAGCATCTCCACGACCACTTCGATGGGTCGGACGGCATCGAGCCGCTCGCGGTCGCACCAGCATCCCTTCTCGTGGAGGGCATGGCGCAGACCGCCGGCATCCTCGTGGGTTCGGTGCATCGCTTCAAGGAGAAGGTGGTTCTGGCGAAGGTCTCGAAGTTCGAGGTCGATCGCGACGTGCTCGCTGGTCAGTCGCTTCGATACGAGGCGTACCTGGATCGGATCGATGCGGCGGGCGCCAGCACCTCCGGACTGATCCATCTCTGCGACCACGGAGACGGCCGATGGGTCGAGATCGGTCGCGCCGACCTGATGTTCAGCCATCTCGACCGGAACATGGCCGGTCGCGCATTCCCCGAACACAACTTCGTGTTCAGCGACAACTTCCGGGCCATTCTCGTCGATGCCGGACTCGCACATCTCATCGATGAGGATGTGTGACGCCGCGTCGGGGGAAGGCCCTCCAAGCACCCAGGAAGGTGAACAATGTCCAGACTCCGTCCAGTGGAAGCATCCGAAGTCGAAGGTGTGGTCGGTGAGACCCTCACCAGTCTGCCGATCAATATCTTCAAGGCGATGGCGAACAATCCCATCGTCATGGAAGGTTTCCTCGCCCTGAACACCGCGGTCGGAGAGAGTACGGAGCTGAACGGCGCCGAGAAGGAAGCGGTCATGCTCCGCACCGCGCAACGCAACAGTTGCGACTACTGCGTGGCGGCCCACACCAAGATCGCTGAAGGCCACGGGGTCAGCGGGGATGCAGCCGTCGACTTCCGGCGCGGCATGGGGGGGACGAGTCGCGAGAAGGCGATTCTCTCGTTCACCGATGCGGTGATCGACAAGCGAGGTTCGATCGACAACGCGGATCTGGACGCGTTCCGGGATGCGGGCTTCAATGACGCCGCGGTGGTCGAGGTCGTCGGACTGATCACGGTCATGGCATTCACCAACACCTTCAACCATGTCAACGCCACCGTCGTCGACTTTCCCACGGTCCAGGAGGTGGCCGCGAGCTGAACGCTCCCATGGCTCTCGCGCAGAAAAGTGGCCCCGAACGGGGAGGCAGATCCGTTGCGGGGCCGATCCAGGGTCGAAAGTCGGGGCGATGCGGGCCTGGTCCGAACCGCGACGTGGGTCGCTTCGATCGAAGCCCGCATCGGTCCCGGAGATCGGCGACGATATGCGTCTCGATCCCGGATCAACCCTGGGATCCAGTCGATCTCCCCGCAACCTCGACCGTTGACAATGCGATGCGAACCGATCCTCCGGGTTCGATCGTGACGGTCGCGCAGGCTCGGTGACCGTACAATTTCCGACGTGAAGCGAGACTCCTCCATGACCGACCGTCATCTGGCGATCTACACCGGATCGTTCGATCCGATCACGCTGGGGCACCTCGACGTCCTGTCGCGGGTTCGTGGGATGTTCGATCGGATCGTGCTTGCGATCGGGCGCAATCCCGACAAGCGCCCGTTGTTCACGATGGAGGAGCGTGCATCCATGGCACGCACCTGCATCGCGGATCTGGCCCGGGTCGACGGAGCCGAGATCCAGGTCGAGACCTACGAAGGGTTGACGGTGGACTTCGCCAGACGGATCGGCGCGTGCGCGATGATCAGGGGGATCCGGAACGTGACGGATCTGGCAGGGGAATCCCAGCTCGCGATCACCAATCGAAAGGTGACGGGGATCGAGACCGTGTTCATCGTCTCGGGTGAGGAGTACGCCTACACCTCGAGCAGCCTGATTCGACAGATGGCGTCGCTCGGCGCATCCCTCGAGCAGTTGTCGACGTTCGTGCCCGCGGTCGTGCTGGAGGCGATCCGGGAGAAGCAGGACGACCCGGACCATCCGTTCGGGGAGATCCGTCGGACCGATGGTGATGGGAGCGTCGAATGAGCGTCGAGGTTCGAATCGTCTCGCTCGGCGCCCTCGCGTCGCATCCGCTCCGCGGCGAGTCCGGTGAAAGACGTCCGGGGCATGCGACCACCTGCGTCCTGATCTCGGGGGATCGAAGGATCCTGGTCGATCCATCGCTTCCCGGAGATCATCTTCGTCAACGTCTCGATGAACGGCTCGGCCTCGAGCCGGACGCGATCACCGATGTCTTCCTGACCGACCTGCGTCCCGAACGTCGACGCGGGATCGATCTGTTCTCCGAAGCGAACTGGCTCGTCGGCGAGGCGGAACGCGACGCCTATCGCACGGTGATCGACCAGCGACGATACGAGTTGGACGACGAGGACGACCTCGATCCGGACACCGAAAGACTCCTGGACGTCGAGTCGCAGTTCATCGCCCGGTGTGGTGCCTGTCCGGATCGGGTCATGGATGGAATCGACCTCTTCCCCCTGCCGGGCGTGACGCCGGGGCTCTGCGGACTGCTGATTCCGCTCTCGAGGGCGACGGTCCTGGTCTGCGGCGACGCCGTTCCCACCATGGAGCATCTCGAGCAGGGGCAGGTGCTCCCTCACGTGGCCAATCTCGAGCGGGCTCAGGAGAGCTTTCGGGAGGCCATCGAGATCGCGGATCAGTTGGTGCTGGGCCGTGACAACCTCGTGAACAATCCGATTCGACGTCCCGGGATGGTCTAGGGCGTTCCGCCCCGGCGGGTCGATCGGGGGGAATCGGGGGATGAACTCGCCTCGAGGGCGGGAGACACGTCCGATTCCCCAGCTAGAATGTCGGCGTGACCGCACCATCGCACAACCCAGGGGATTCGAATCCTTCGTCGCCGGTGACGATCCGCGACCTTCGCCGATGGAGCCGCGAGGGACGGGTGTTTCCCTGTCTCACCGCCTACGACGCGACGATGGCTCGCTGGCTCGAGCGGGCGGGGGTGCCCGTGCTGCTGGTCGGTGATTCGGCGGCCGAAGTCGTTCTGGGGCATTCGAGGACCATCCACGCTCCACTCGACTTCCTCATCCAGCTCACCGCGGCCGTGAAGCGTGGTGCGCCAAACACCTTCGTCATGGGCGACATGCCTTTCCTCAGCTATCACGGAACGGTCGAGGACGCGGTCCTCAACGCCGGTCGGTTCCTCACCGAGGGGACGGCCGATGCGGTGAAGCTCGAGGCCGACGCGTCGTTCGCACCGGTGTTTGACGCGATGTCCCGCGCGGGAATTCCGGTGGTGGGGCACGTGGGCTGCCGGCCGCAGCACATGCACCGTGACGGCGGCGCGAGGGTCGTCGGTCGAACGGATCCTTCGGTTCGTCGCGTGGTCGACGATGCGATCGCGCTGGCCGAGGCCGGCGCCGTGATGATCCTGATCGAGGCGAGCACGCCCGAGACCGCGGAGACCGTCGTCGAGTCGGTGGGCGTTCCGGTGATCGGATGCGGCGCGGGCCCGGCGTGCCACGGCCAGATCGTGGTCACCCACGACATCCTGGGTCTGACCGACGACCAGCCCAGCTTCGCGCCGGCGGAGTCGAGGTTGGGTGAGATCGCCCAGACGACGGTGGAGCAGTGGTGCGACCAGGTTCGACGGCGCGCGCTCCCGCACACCTACCGGATGCGGCAGAACGATCCGATCCGTCAGCCTTACGAGTGATCCAGGGGCTCCGATCGGGAGAGTTTGATCGGTGGCGACGAAACTCTGGTCGCGATCGTCCGAATGAAACAGGGTTAGTGCCCACGTAGTCGGAGTGTCCTCTCATGAATCGAATCGTCACCCTCGGGCCTGCGGTCGTCGTCGCGTCGACGATGGTGGGCATGCTGTTCGCGGGACCCACGATCGTTCGCTCGATCGGCGTCGCTCGCGCGAAGGTCGCGATGGAAGAGGCCGACCTTCGACTTCAGGATCAGAACATCCTCGCAGAGATCGCCGCCGCACAACGTGACATCGCGACCGTGGTCGAGCCTTCGGTGGTGCATGTCTCCGGCGTGGGGTCGATGGACCGACGGCGGCGTTTCGCCTTCGCGTCGACCGGTTCGGGCTGGATCTGGGACGAGGACGGACACGTCGTCACCAACGCCCACGTCGTGGACGGTGCGGATGAGATTGAGATTCAGCTGAACACCGGAGAGGTTCGCGTCGGGCGAGTCATCGGGCTCGACCTTCGAAGCGACATCGCGGTCGTCAAGGTCCCCGGGGGCGGACTTCTTCCGGCCCGCAAGGGCGAGAGCCGAGACGTCCGGCAGGGCGATCTGGTCTACGCCTTCGGATCCCCGTTCGACTTCCGCTTCTCGATGTCGGGTGGGATCGTCTCCGGCCTCGGACGTTCGGCGGGACTGGAGCAGATCGACTACGAGAACTTCATCCAGGTCGATGCCGCGATCAATCCTGGAAACTCGGGAGGTCCGTTGACCGACGTCTACGGTCGAGTGGTCGGGATGAACACCGCGATCGCAACCGGACGCGGAAACAGCGTCGGTCAGGGACAGTTCGCGGGAATCGGGCTGGCCATTCCGATGTCCCAGATCCGGAACGTGGTCGAACAGGTCATTTCCACCGGTGACGTTCGCAAGGGTTTCCTCGGCGTCGGTCTCATGGAGACCGAGGGACCATTCCTCGATCGCTTCGCGAGCAACTTCGACGGGGACTCGGTCGAGCGGGTGAGGGTACGCGGCGTTCTGGAATCCTACGAAGGTGACGGCGTCATGATCACCCGGGTCGAACCGGAATTCCCGGCGGCCGGCGCTGGTCTGCGACTGGGGGATGTGATCGAGTTCGTCGATGGGCGTCGCGTTCGAGGCATGGAGCAGCTGAGATCGATGATCGCCTCGGCCCTACCCGGCGATCGGGTCGAGATCGGTGTCTGGCGCTTCGATGACCAGGGTGATCAGCCGATCCAGATCGCGATCGGGGTGGTGCTGGCATCGAGCGATCCAACCCTGACCAGTCCCAGCATGCAGGCGCTCCAACGGTGGGGGTTCGCGGAGCTCGCCACGATGACGCCGACACGGGCTGAGGAGCTGGGGGTCGCCTACCGGCGTGGCGTCGTGGTGGTGCGCCTGGCGGCCTCGAACCTGACCGATCTGGCCAAGGCCTTCCCCCCCGGCTCGGTGATCTACGAGTACGGCGGGAGACGGGTGAATTCGCTCGACGAGTTCCTCGCTCGGTTGGATCGGGGGAATGGAAGCTTCCAAGGTGGACAACGGGACGAGCAGGGCGTGATCGTCGGTATCAGACCCGATGGAGAGGTCGTCGAGTTCCAGCTCTTCCGGCGGTAGCGAAGCCTCCCAGCGGGTAGCATCCAACGATGTCGTCCAAAGCCCCATCCACCTCTCCAGACGCCAACACGCCGCTTCTGTCGGTCCAGGATCTCCAGACGCACTTCCCGGTCAAGCGTGGTCTGCTTCAACGCACCGTCGACCAGGTCCGTGCGGTGGATGGCGTGAGCTTCGATCTCAAGCCGGGGGAGACGCTCGGGCTGGTCGGTGAGAGCGGCTGTGGCAAGACGACGGTCGGTCGAACCCTGCTCAGGCTGATCAAAGCGACCGGTGGACGGGTGATGTTCGAGGGTCGGAACGTCTTCGACTTCAACTCGGAGGAGCTTCGATCGTGGCGTCGCGACGTCCAGATCATCTTCCAGGATCCCGGCGGTTCGCTCAACCCGCGAATGCGGGTCGGCGGTCTCGTCGGTGAACCGCTGGTCGTCCACGGACTCGCATCCGGTGACGAGCTTCGAGTCCGGGTCGAGGAGCTGCTCGAGCGCTGTGGTCTGTGGAAGCAGGCGGCGGATCGATATCCACACGAGTTCAGTGGAGGTCAGCGGCAGCGCATCGGGATCGCGCGGGCACTCGCCCTCCAGCCTCGTCTCATCGTCTGCGACGAGCCGACGTCGGCGCTCGACGTCTCGATCCAGTCGCAGATCCTCAATCTCCTGGCCGATCTTCAGGATGAGTTCGGTCTGAGCTACCTCTTCATCAGCCACGACATGGCGGTGGTCCACCATGTCTGCGATCGAATCGCCGTCATGTACAACGGGAAGATCGTCGAGATGGGCGACCGGGATCGAATCATCCACGATCCCTCTCACGAATACACGCAGGCGCTACTCTCGGCCGTGCCCGAACCCGATCCGCGACGCGAGAAGAATCGGGTCGTCTACGAAGGAATGCGAATGTGAGCGATCAATCCGCCCCCGATCCGACGCCCGTCGTGAACCGGAGCCGGGTGGTGCTCACCATCTATCTCGCGGTCTTCGTCATGGCGGCGGTCGGGATGACCATCTTCGGTTTCAAGGTCGTGTCGGATGTGAAGGCGAGAGCCGGCGAAAGCGATGCCGCGCTCCGGCTGGTCGCGTGGCAGATCCTCGCCTATGCCGATCAGGAGGGCGTGTTTCCGAGCGCGGATTCATCGGCTCTGGCCGATGCGGGGAGTACGGAGACCCTACAAGGCGCCCTGGCCGCCGATCCGGACGGGGCCTGGCCCCGGGACCGGGCCATGGCCGCAGGCTCGGTCGGGATGGCGTCCGACGAGGTCGAAGCCGCCAAGATCGTCCAGGTGAGCTGGCCGCCCTCCGCAGATCTCCCCCCCGTTCTGGGAGTCGGTGGCCGTCCCAGTGGCCTGGTGCCCGGCGGGACGACGTTGGAGCTCGTCAACGGCTGGCTGCGGGCGGCTCGGGATCAGCTCGAGAGGAACTGACCGGGACCTGTTGGCCGGATGTCGAAAACCCCGCGTTGCTCGCGAACCACCGGGCACCATGCGAGGATTCCCGGATGACTGCAGAGACCAAGACCGCGGACCGTTCGGAGACGACGATGGCCATCCCAGATCGGGTGAACAGGACCTCACCGGAATCCCCGTTGCGAGACGTGATGCAGGGAGACCTCCGTTGGGAGATCCCGGTCCACGATCACGGTTTCGTCGCGCTCGTGGACGCGATGCCACGCCTGGTGCCTGAGGGGCAGACCGCCGACAGCGCCATCGTCCAGGCGGCGCGAGTCAGCTACGGGGACGGCACGAAGAAGGTCAATGAGGATCGCGGTCTCAT
>PKCT01000259.1 GCA_002862325.1 Phycisphaerae bacterium | reverse complement strand
CCCCCGTCGAGTTCACGAGCGTGCCGGTGATCTCGACGCCTCCGCCGGGAACCTGGATCAGGCGGACCGGTTTGTTCTGGGCGACCTTGATCGTCGAATCCCAGTGTTCCCCCTTCCGTTGCAGGTTCCCGCGCCAGACCGTTCCGAATTCGGCGCTGGTGTTTCGGGCCGGCACGGCGTACGCCCCGCCGTCCGCCGGCACCTCGAATCGGCTCACGTTCGGAAAAGACTGGAGGTTTCCGTTCGGTGGCGGCGAGAAGAACGTGAGGAGACTGTCGTCTCCATCCGCCCCGATCCGGAGTTCGACCGGGGTGTATCCCGGCAATCTGGTGGAGAACCAGCTGACACCGAGATTCCCGACCGACTCGCCGGTGGAGTCGCCCGGGTTGTACCAGTGCCGGATCGTCGTGAGGTGCTGGAGCGGGACGCCCTGGTTAGAGACCATGATTCCCAGCAGCCATGCGATGACGGCGAACGCCATCGATGCGAGGAAGAACGCCGGCCAGGCGTAGCGACGCCAGCCCAGCCTTCCGAGCACGAAGTAGCCGAGCGGGCCCGCGACGATCCAGTACACCGCGAAGAGGATAACGCCGACCAGGACCCCGATACTGGCGGTGCCTGACATGTTGATCGCGGCGGAGACGAGATCGCCTGCGCCCAGCAGATTCTGAGGCGGCTTCTCATTCAGTCGATCACCCTCCTCCAGGATCGTGATGGTGGGGCTGGGGGCGGTGAACGCCGTGCGACCGAGAAGCGGGTTCCAGAAGATCCAGCTGGCTGGCAGCGAGGGCGACTGTTGCAGTTGAAGGTCCCGATCCGCGACGTCGATGCCCACGAGGTCGATGGTGCCGTGGCCGTAGGAACGGCGGATGGCGTAGATGACCGGAGGTTCGACGCCATCGCTCGGTGGGGGGAGGGTTGCGCGAAGATCTTGAATCGCCTTCGGGGGCGGATCGCGTTCGAAGGCATCGAGGGCCCGATCGCGCAGTCTGAATCCGGCGAGTGGACGCCATCCGGTGGGAAGGGTCGCGGGATCGAAGTAGGTGAGACCGGTGGTCGCTCCGGGGGTTCGGAGACCGGGCCGGTCGCTGAGTGCCGGCAGAGCCTGCTCCAGAGGAAACGACTCGATGCGGGTTGGCTGGATCCCCTGGAAGAGATCGTCGAAGACGGTTCCACCTCGGCCCAGTCGCCAGGGGTCGCCGGTCTTGGGAAGCAGTACGACCAGATGGCCGCCGGTGCGGATCCATCTCCGGAGGGCGTTCTCGATCGCCGTCCGGGTCTCGATTCTGGACGGCGCGAAGCGAGGGTCGTTCGCCGTCCAGACCAGGAGGTCGTATTGCAGCATGCCCGACCACGTGTCGGAGAGATCGTCCGGCGTCACGTTCGAGACGACCGACATCGTCTCGTTGAGGCCGGGGTGGCCGGCGAATCCCGGGAGATCCAGGTAGCCCGAGAGTCCCGCGTCGTTGGGACCGATCACGAGTGCCATCTGATTGGCCTGCTGGATCGCGCGAGCACTGCTGATCGACGGCGAGAGCCTGGCCGACGCGATCTCGCGGGTGCGGGTCCCGTCCTCGGTTTCGAAGACGCGGAACATCCAGGAGACGTTCAGCAGATCCATCGCGTCTCCGCGGGACGGGAGCGAGCCGGTCAGCCACGTGGTCGCGGTACCACCACGGGCGGGAATCGCCAACGGGGCGACGTTCACGGCGAGATCGCCGTCTCCATTGGGCATCTCCCACTCGACGATCGCTGGAACCGGAGCGTCGAGATCGCTGTCGACCACGACGCGCACCGCGATCGGGCCGCCGGGCCGGAAGGCGTTTCCGACCCCGAATCGGTCGATCGTGATCGTCGTCTGGGCGAGGAGGGGGGAGGTGACGAGAAGGATCAAGAGGATCGCCGGTAGCCAGCTTCGACGGGAGAAGAGGCGCGTCCTGGGCGTCCGATGGGATGTCGCGACCCGGTGGTTCATCTACCGTCCAGTGTAGCTCTCGGACCGTTCACGCCGATCGATCGGACCGTGCAAGGTCCGTTTTCCCGCCGATCGCCGATCCTCCTCGGGGACGACGTCGCGATCGACGATGGCCACGGGATGTCGTTGTCCATCATCATCATCGCGTCGGTCGGTGGGCTGTCGATCCTGGGAGCGCTCTCGATCCTCGTCTCGGTCAGATGCCGTGCGGTCGAGACGCATCGCCAGGTGCTCCTCGAAGCCCGGCGGATCCAGCACCAGCGTCTCCAGCGGCTTCACGATCGCCACCTCGCCGGGCAGGCGTGAGGCCTCAGGGAGCGGACGTCCCGGCGAAGGCCGCGAGCATGGCGGCGTGGGCCCGGATGCCGCCGCGATAGCAGCGGAGATCGAACTTCTCGTTGGGACTGTGGACCCGGTCGTCGTCGAGTCCGAAGCCGACCAGCAGGGCATCCATGGAGAGACGCTGCTGGATCTCGCCGACCGCGGGGATGCTGCCGCCGGTTCCGATGATCGCCGCAGGACGACCGTAGACGCGCTCCAGTCCATCGTTCGCGGCCGCGAGCCAGGGGCTGTCCGGAGGCACGACGATCGCCGGATTGGATCCATGCGATTCGAATCGGGCGGTGAATCCCTCGGGGAGCCGCGCCGTCACGAAGTCCATGACCAGTTGCTCGATCCGGTCGGGATCCTGTCCAGGAACGAGTCGGCAGCTGATCTTGGCTGCGCAGGTGGCCGGAATGATCGTCTTCGCACCCGCCGCCGTGTAACCGCCATGGATGCCGTTGGCATCGAGTGTCGGTCGGGACCACGTCCGTTCGAGCACGCTCCGATCCCGTTCGCCACCGGTGGCGGCGGTCACGCCGGCGCTGCCGAGGAAGGCCGCTTCGTCGAAGTCCAGCTTCGACCAGCTCTCGAGGGTCTCGGCATCCGGCTCGACGATGTCGTCGTAGAAGCCCGGGATCGCCACGCCGCCTGAGGCGTCGTGCATCGCCGCGATGATGGCGGCCAGCACGTTGGCGGGGTTGGCGATGGCGCCACCGTACATCCCGGAGTGGAGGTCGTGGGTCGGACCGTCGATGGCCACGTCGAGGTAGACCATGCCGCGCAACATCGTGGTGATGGCTGGGGTCTCGGCGTTCCACATGCCGGTGTCGGAGACCACGCACACGTCCGCCCGCAGATCGTCGTGATGCGCGTCCAGGAAGCCTTCCAGACTCGGGGACCCCGACTCCTCCTCGCCCTCGAGCATGACCGTCACGCCGACCGGGAGCGTGCCCACCGTCGAACGCCAGGCTCGAAACGCCTCGATGAAGCACATGACCTGTCCCTTGTCGTCGACCGCGCCGCGGGCCACGATCCGTCCGCCGTTCGAATCCTCGACGACCGTCGCTTCGAACGGAGGCGAATCCCACAGATCGATCGGATCCTCGGGTTGGACGTCGTAGTGACCGTAGAAGAGGATCGTCGGCGCGCCCTCGGGCGCCGGCGACGATGCGAGGACGACCGGATGCCCCGGCGTCTCGACGACCTTGGCCTCGAAGCCGAGGGCGTCGAGCTCGTCCCGGAACCAGATCGCGGCCCGATGGACCTCGTCGGTCCGGTCGGGGTCGGTACTCACGGAAGGAATGGCGAGGATCCTGGACAGACGCTCGATGGAGTCGGGGAAGGCGGCTTCGATGCCGTCGAGGATCTCGTCGAGTTGGTGAAAGGGGGTGTCGCTCATCACCGCACGGTACCGAGCCGTTCTCGCCGGAGCATCCGAGGTGCGACGACGCGTAGCGTCAGGGGGGGCGTTGCGTCAGCTTCGGAGAAGACCGATCACGCCGGCCGTCACGAGACCGATGACGAAGAGGAACCACATCCATCGCTCCAGGCGGCGGGTTTCCATCCAGTCATGCCATTGGATCTGGGGCGTCCCCTGGTACGAACTCCGGTGCGCATCCTGGTGTGCACCCCGGAGCGAACCCTGGAGCGAACCCTGGAGCGAACCCTGGAGCGAACCCCGGAGCGAACCCCGGCGCGAACCTCGGTGCGCGTCTCCGACTCGGTCACCGCACGACGGCAGTGGGCTGTCACAGATCCGGCACGTGGCGTGGAGGACGGTCTGACCCGGTGAGTCGTCGAAGCTCGTCTGAAGCATGCCGCAGCGCGGACAGCGGTTCTCCCCGGGATTCTCGTCGATGGACGTGAATCGTTCCTGCATGTCTTTAAGCTAGGTCAGAAACTTCGAGAGGCAAACCAATTGACAATTCATCCCAAACCGGATCTCAACCTGCTCGCCACGTGGGGACGCCTCTGCGGGACGCTCGTCTCGGAGTCTCGGCCGGGGGGGCCGCCGCCGATGTCCGCGTTCGGTCCCGACGACCCCGCCGCGAAGATCTGGAGCTCGATCAACACCCCAGGGATCGTCGATTCGATCCTCGCCCTCACCACTGAGCCCGCACTCGAGCCAGCCCCGTGGTTACCGGTCACTGAGGACCTCGCGATAGAAGTCTGGACCGAGTGCGAACTTGCGGTCATCCACGCGGTCGCGGATCTCCTGCTGAGATCCGGTCGCGAAGGTCGGGCCGCCGAGCGGCTTCTCGCCCGCCTCGACCATGCCGTGGCCTGGCACCTCGAGCACACTCAGCCGGACAACGCCACGGGCCGACCATGGGCGGTTCACGCCTTCCTGCTTCGCGGTGATCCCCAGGCGGATGCGGTCGACTATGCCGCATCCATGCTTCACACCGTGGAAGCCTCTCGGGCGTCGGATGCACCGCTCGAGCCGTTGGTGGATTGGATTCTGGCGGACGCGGCTCGCGGCCTGGCCGGCGACACCGCGATTCATCTGAGCCGTTGGCTCCGCTAGACTGGGCTCCGTGAGTGACCCTTCAAGCAATTCGGCCGAGCACCATCGCGGTACCAGAGACATGGACCTGGGCCCGCGGATCTCCGAGGACGCCTCGTGCGTCATCGGCGCGGCGACGTCCGCGATGCGGCCCGATCGCATTCTGCTTGGGTGGCTTCTCCTCATGGGGGTGGTGGTGTTCGGAGCCGTCTGGGATGCCGCCGACGACGAACGCCGGCCGGCCATCACGTGGCTGGAACAGACCCGGGAAGGCGCGCAGTCGTTCGCCTCCGCCGTGATGAACGGTGACGTCGAGGGGATCGGGACCGGCGTCCTCGGATTCCTCGTCGAGCCGACGATGCACGCGTGGTGGCACGCGCGATCGTTCCTCGTGATCGGCGCACTCCTGGTCGGAGCATTGGTTGCGATCTTCGGTACGGCGTTGATTCGCATGGACGTCGCTCGGCTCGTATTCGATCGGGATGTGGGTCTCGTCACGGCGGTCGGTCATGCCGGTCGAATCTGGCGTCGTACGTACGGGACGCTCATTCTCGCCCCGGTGCTCGCCCTGATTCTTCTGAGTCCGCTCGTCGTCGTGGGACTGATCGCCGCGATTCCCGGGATTTCGCTTTTGCTGTCCCTGATCTGGGGGATCCTTCTCCTTCCCGCCTTCGCCGCGGCCCTGGTGACGGTCTGCTGGTTGATCGCCCTGCCGATTCTTTCGGGTGCGATGGCGCTCGAGGTGGGAGATCCGGTCGAGAACGTGATTCGGTCATTCGTACTCGTTCGCCGTCGTCCCGTGGTCTTCTGCGTCCTGATCCTGGTCGCCCTCGTGACCCTCCTGGTCGGCTGGCTGATCGTCTCGGCCATCGCTGCGATCACGGTGCACTATCTGAACGCAGCCAGTGGCTTCTTCCTCTCGGCCACGCCCGAGGGGCCCGCGGTCACCTGGCCGGGGCTCGTGGCGGTCTGGTCGGGTGAGGATCGACCTCGCGGTTGGTCGGACTCCCTCGTCGGCTTCTGGACCAGTCTCGTGGTCTCGCTGGCCTGGGCGTGGGCCGTGGTAGCGATGTTGCAGTTCTCCGGTCGGATGTACCTGGTTCTTCGTCGGGCCGTGGAGCGTCTTCCGCTGGACGAGCTCGACGACGTCGAGGCGCAATGACGACGAGCGAGAGACGGTGAGAACCGATCGGGATGCGATCGCGCACGACGCCGCCCGGCTCGTCGCGGAGGGGAAGGCGAGTTCCATTGTCGTGGCTCTGCGCGTCTTGTCGGCCTCCCCGACGCTCGGTCCGTCCGTCGCTCGCCACCTTCAGGCCATGGATCTCGCCCGTCTGGGGGAGCCGGGGACGACCATCGCCAAGCGCGAGATGCTGGAGTCGGGGCTGGCGGTCATGGAGGCGATCGATCTGATGGAGTCCCGTCTCGCGGATGCCGGTGTCCCCTATCGAGGGGTGCGGCTGGCGGGCGAGGCGGCTCGGGGGCATCCTGATCTTCGAGGCCCGATCCATCTCCGCGTGCACGGTGACCGATCGGTGTCGTCCTGGCTCGCCGAGATCGAGATGCTCGAGCCCCAGGACATCCGCACCTTCACCAGCACCACGACGTTCGGGCGACTCTCCGGATTCGAGGTGACGATCGAGGGAACGGTCGTGCGCGGGCACCGGTGTCCGGTCGACCAGATACCGATCGATGCGGAGAACCTGTTCAAGGGCACCCGCGTCCCATTGGCGGATCTCACGGCCGTTCGGCGTCTCGTGTCTTCGATGGGTGGGGAAACGTACGTCGATTGAAGGCGTGCAGGACCTCCGCTACCGCGTCGGCTCGACGCGACTCGATGTCGGGCTCGCCGAGTCCACCACCGACGTGCGGCGTCATCACGACGTTGTCGAGCTCGTGGAAGGGCAACGTCGACGGAAGCGTATTTTCGCGAGCGTCCTCGTCCCGGGGTACCAGTCGCCAGACGTCAAGTCCGGCGGCGAAGAGGCGGCCATCCGCGAGTCGATCGAAGAGTGCCGATTCGTCGATGACGGTTCCGCGGCCCACATTCACGACGATTCCACCCGGGATCGCATCGAGGACCGTTCCGTCCACGATGCCCTCCGTGTCCGGACCGCCAGGAACCGCGATCACGAGGGCCCGACTGCCGGCGACGGCGTTCGCGAGCGGCCGGGAAGACCAGCGAGCACCCTCGCTCGGACGTCCAAGGCTGCGCACGGTCATGCCCAAGGCTTCGAGCACCGGAGCGAGTCGGCCTCCGATCGCACCACGCCCGATGATCGTGGCCACGCCGCCATCGAGTCCGAGGGACGGTCGGGGGAGATACCGAGGACGCCAATCGCCCCGTCGAAGCGATCGGTCGAGCGAGGGTATACCTCTGCTCGCGGCCAGAAGCAGGCCGATCGCCGTTTCAGCCGCACTGGAGGCGTTGTGATGGATATTGAGGAGTTCCACCTCTTCCCGGTCCGCGTCCCGCAGAACGTCTCGGAGCGTCGGTGGAATTCCCGACCAGGGAACGAGGATTCCAGCGAGCTTCGGGGCGCGCTGCAGCGTTTCGGCGTCGATGCGACTTCCAATCAGAACCCTCGTCTCGCCGGACATCTGGTCCAAGGGAGCCCAGGACAGGGATGCGAACGCTCTGGTTCTCGACTCGAGATGGCTGCGAAACGGTTCCTCCCCCCGATCCGGCGTCGCGGAGACCGGCTCGGCATCGATCGAGACGTGCACCGGTAGGAGGGCGGGCGAGGCCCGCGGGTCAACCGAGTCCACCCTTGAGGTCGCCACTGAATCGTGCTCGGAGCTTTCTCATCGCCGGATCCTCCGCCCGCGCGGATGAGGAATTTCGGTCACCACCGGACTTCGCATCGGCCGGGCGTTCCTCGAGCGCCTTCTTCGAGAGACTCACGCGACCCTGGTCGGGATCGATGGAGAGGATCTTGACCTGGACCACTTCACCCTCGCGAATCTCGCGATCGACGCGATCGATGCGACGATGGCTGATCTCGGAGATGTGGAGGAGGCCTTGGACACCTTCGGCGATCTCGAGGAAGGCGCCGAAGTCGGTGATCTTCTTGACCGTGCCGGCGACGGTGGCGCCGGCTTCGAGTTCATTCATCAGCTCGGCACGGGGATCGGTGAGCACGGCCTTCCGGCTCAAACCGATCTTCGGCTGATCTCCGGTCAGGTCGATCTTCGTCACCACGACTTCGACTTCATCACCGACCTTGATCACGTCGCCGGGGTCCCGAACACGATCGTGCGAGAGTTCGCTCACGTGGATCAGACCGTCGACGCCACCCAGATCCGCAAACGCACCGTAGGGTTGGACACTACTCACCACGGCGGTACATCGTTGTCCAGGCTGAAGTTGTGCGAGAAGCTTCTCCGCATTGGCCGCTCGTTCCTCTTCGAGGACGATGCGTCGACTCAGCACGAGCTTCTGCCGCTTCTTGTCGAGTTGGGTCACTCGACAGGTCACCTTCTCGCCAAGCATGATCGAGATGTCGGGAATGTGCCGGATGTCGATCTGGCCGGCGGGCATGAATCCGGTGTGATGGGAGACTTCGACCTCGAGCCCACCCTTGTTGACCCCGATCACCCGTCCTTCGACCGTCTGTCCCTTTTCAAGGTTTCCCCAGTCGACCTTCTGCACGGCACCGGGAAGGCTGAGGACGAAGAGCCCCTCCGAATCAAGTCGTTCGACGAGAAATTCGACGTCGGTACCGATGGCGGGTTCGTTCTCGAACTGGACGCGTGGGCAGACGCCCTGTCGCTTGGGGCCGAACTCTACGAGTACATCGCCACCTCGGACCGACACGATTCGCCCGGTCCGCGTCCTGCGCCCGTCCTGCATCTTGATCCTCTCCCCAGGTGCAGGCCTCTTGTCCTCGGCGAGGGCCATCAGATCGACTCCGGCCAGCGCATCCGCGATCTCCGTCTCCAGGTCCTTGTTCTCGGCCGGTGGCGCCTCACGCTCGGTCCCGGCCATGGATCGGGGTGGCATGGCCGGTGGCGTCGAGCCTGGATCGCCTGCGGCGGCCTGCATCGCGAC
>PKCT01000305.1 GCA_002862325.1 Phycisphaerae bacterium | reverse complement strand
CCTAACCTTAACCCTCACCCTAACCCTAATCCTAGCCCTAACCAGGTCGGCTTTCCCTTTCCCCGCCGGAGAATGGAGGAGCCGCACGCGCCGGAGGCGGGGGCGGCGGCGGTGGCGAGGCGCGAGCTGGCCGAGAGCACGACTCCCGAGGGCGGCACCGAGGCGAAGCCGAGTCCATCCCGCATGCTGACCACGGTCGCGTGGCGTCTCGGCGACGGGCCGCTCGAATACGCCCTCGAGGGAAGCGTCTTCATCGCCGGCGCGGCGATCCAGTGGCTTCGCGACGGGTTGAAGATCATCGATTCCGCTCCCGAGGTGAACGAACTCGCGGGAAGCGTCGCCGACACCGACGGCGTCTTCGTGGTGCCCGCGTTCGCCGGCCTCGGGGCTCCGCACTGGGATCCGCGGGCACGGGCGGGGATTCTCGGTCTCACACGCGGTTCGAACGATGCGCACATCGCGTTGGCCACGCTGCGAAGCCTCGCCTACTCGACGCGTGACATTCTCGACTGCATGGTCGCGGACAGCGACATCGCGATCGAGCAGATCCGGGTGGATGGCGGAGCCTGCGCGAGCGACCTCATGATGCAGTTCCAGGCGGACATCCTGGGCGTGCTGGTGTCGCGACCGTCGATGGTGGAGTCGACCGCCGCCGGTGCGGCATACCTGGCCGGCCTCGCGACGAACGTGTGGCGAGACGTCTCGGAGCTCGACGCGCACCGGGTCGTCGATCGGACCTTCGAGCCGACGATGGGAGCGAATGAACGCGAACGACTCATGCATTGGTGGCGGAAGGCCGTGGACCGATGTCGAGAATGGAACGAGGAGGAACGATGACGACGGCATTCAGACGTGACGACATGGTGGCTCGCTTGCGCGACGAGACGTTCGACGTCCTGGTGATCGGGGGTGGTGCGACCGGCCTCGGCGTCGCCGTCGACGCCGCGAGTCGGGGATACAGGACGGCGCTGGTCGAAGCCGACGACTTCGCCAAGGGGACGAGCAGCCGAAGCACGAAACTGGTGCATGGGGGTGTCCGCTACCTCGAGCAGATGGACATCGGTCTGGTGACCGAGGCGTTGCGTGAACGAGGTCTCCTCTATCGCAACGCGCCGCACATCGTTCGCGACCTCGCATTCATCGTCCCCAGATACAAGTGGTGGGAGGGGCCGTTCTACGGTGC
Organism: Phycisphaerae bacterium; assembly: GCA_002862325.1. Classification (GTDB taxonomy): domain Bacteria; phylum Planctomycetota; class Phycisphaerae; order Phycisphaerales; family SM1A02. Next base: position 7,680 of record PKCT01000305.1, on the reverse strand, counting down.
GGGTCTCAAGGCGTACGACCTCCTCGCCGGAAAGCTGAACATCGCGCCGAGTCGAAGTCTCTCCAAGGACGAGACGATCGCCGAGATTCCGAACGTGGAGACGCGCGACCTCAAGGGAGGAGTTCGATACTTCGACGGTCAGTTCGACGACGCACGTCTGGCCATCTCGCTCGCCCGCACCGCGGCCGATCACGGAGCGGCCATCGCGAACCGCTGCCGGGTGATCTCGTTCCTCAAGGAGGACGGGCAGTGTCGAGGCGTGATCGTGAGGGACGAGGGAGGGGCCGACGAGGACGAATTCACCATCAAGGCGGCCGCGGTGGTGAACGCGTGCGGTATCTTCGCCGACGAACTGCGTCGAATCGACGAGCCCGACGCGCCCGCGGTGATCGAGCCGGCCCAGGGGGTGCACCTGGTGCTCGATCGGAAGTTCCAGCCCTCGGACACCGCGATCATGGTTCCGCACACCGACGACGGCCGGGTGCTCTTCGTGATCCCGTGGCACCATCGCGTCGTGGTGGGAACCACCGACACGCCGATGCCTCGGGCGGAGCTCGAGCCGAGGGCGCTCCCCGACGAAGTCGAGTTCATCCTCCGCAACGCGAATCGTTACCTCTCCGACGATCCATCCCCGTCCGACGTCAAGGCCGTCTTCGCGGGACAGCGGCCGCTCGTCCATCCGGGAGGGACGGGAGCCGCGACGAAGTCCATCTCGCGGAACCACGAAGTCTTCGTGTCCTCGTCGGGGGTGGTGACGATCGTCGGCGGAAAGTGGACGACGTACCGCAAGATGGCGGAGGACACCATGAGTCGCGTGATCGCGGTTGGCGGTCTCGAGGATCGCGGGTGCGTGACCGAGTCGCTCCAGGTGCACGGCGCGCTCGATCGTGAGGATCCCGCACTTCCACGGCACGATCCCCATCGAATGTACGGAAGCGACGCGGCGGAGGTCGCGGAGCTCGCGGCGGCCGACGACGCGCTCGCATCCCCGCTTCATCCCGACCTTCCCTATTCGGGCGCCGAGTTCGTCTACGCGGCCCGATCCGAGATGGCGGTGGGACTGGAGGACGCGCTGGCTCGACGAACCCGGAGTCTCCTGCTCGACGCCGAGGCGAGCCTCGAGATCGCGCCGAAGGTCGCCACGCTGCTGGCTTCCGAGTTGGGACGCGACCAGTCGTGGATCAACGACGAGGTGACGGCGTATCAGTCACTGGCCGCCGGGTACAGGTTGTCGACATGACGGTTCGTCGCCGGTCGAGTCGTTTCGTCGCGGGCCTCCTCGGCACGGGACTGCTCGGGGCCGCCGCCTCCGGCCAGGTCGATCGGACCGACATGCCCTGGGCCCTCAAGCTCGGCGCACGGGTCCACGCGTGCGAGCGCAACTTTCCGGTGGTCTCCCAGGTCGTGCTGGTTCCCGACGCCCGCACGTATCTTCAGGAGATCGCTCGATGGTCGATCCGCGGTCAATGGCCGATCCTGTTCGAGGACGATCCGCACGCGGCCGGTTTCATCCGTCGCTTTGCGCCGGACGTGATCCTTCGAGTCGCGTCTGCCGGCGAGATCGAACCCCAGAAGCTCGAGGCGGACATCGTCACGACCATCGAATCGGTCTGGGCGGGCGACGGCGTTCGGGACGCCGATTCCCTCGTCGAGCGGTTCGAACTGCTCGGCTGGACGCCGCCCGGGATCGTGGTCGCGGATCCGGACGACCCCGCCTGGACGGCGGCGGTGGCGCTTGGGGCGGGAAGGGGCCTTCCCGTCGTCTTCCACGACGTCGATCTCGGTCCGGTGGACGGTGAGATGCCTTCGAGCACGCTGGCGGACTTCGAGCGCTTCCTGCGGGCCGAGGTCGATCGGACCGACCTGCGCTGGCGGGAGATGGGCGACGACATCGACACGGTGACGGTGTGCAAGCGGATGCCCATCAAGTGCCGCATGGCGGTTCCGAAGGCGGCGCAGGTGTGGCATGCGGCCCTCGATCCGGGAACCGGTCCCTACGCGACCACCGATGCGTTGGGCCGCGACGATCGCGGTGACCGCTGGGGGTACGTCGGGACGATCTGGGGCGACGAGGCGCGGGCGGCGTCGATGGCGATGAGCTCGTTGTTCCTTCCGCGCACGGACATCTGGCTGGTGTCCGGCTACGAGCGATCGGGACCGTGGGCCGTCTACGACATGGACGAGATCGCGGAGAAGCTTCCGGACCGGGGCTACGAGGTGAGCCTCAACTCCGATCGGTCGGCCAGCGGAGAGAACTGGTTGCGGCTGGTGATGGGCGGGATCTCCGCCGACGTCTTCTATCTCAACTCGCATGGCTTCAGGGACGTCTTCCATCTGTTCAAGAACGCCAGGCTGCGGTCCCAGGATCTTCCGGTGCTCGATCATCCGATGGTCGTGAGCATGGTCCACTCCTTCTCGCTGCAACGCCCGGACGATCGCGACTCGGTCGGGGGGCGGTTCCTCGAACGCGGTGTGTACGGTTTCCTCGGCAGCGTGGACGAGCCGTTCCTCATGGCGTTCGTACCACCCAAGATCCAGCTGGAACGCATCAGCGCGGGCGTGCCTTTTCTGATCGCAGGGCGATACTGGCCGGGCGAAGGCATGATGTCGGGGGTCTGGAAAATCGCGGCCATCGGTGATCCGCTCATGCTGGCGCCATCGGATCGAATTCAGCCGCGGAAGCGCATGCCCGCCTCCTCCGATTTCGCGCCACCGGACGCGATGGATCTGCGGGCGTCGACGCGGGCGTTGATGGAGACGCTGCGTGAAGAGCCGGGGCGAGCGGTCGAAGCGATGTCCGATCTCGTCCTGTTCGGTCAGGACGAGGTGGCCCGAGGTGTATGGCGGTTCATCCGGACGAACGAGGATCGCGTCACGGTCGCCAAGGCGGCGCGGGTGGCGCTCGGTCCCCTCTTCCGTGCACGGGACTGGGCGGCGTTCGTCGACGCCTATCGCCTCACCTCGATCGAGGACCGGGATGGGGAGGCTCGGGACATGCTCTGGCATCTCGCCACGCCCCAACTCTTGAACATCAAGGATCCCGAGATCCTGCTGGTGCTCGCGGGCGAGGCCCGAGCGCCCATCGACGCGGTCGATCTTCGAAGGCTGGGGCCGCATCTCGATCGGGTGGTCGGAACCGGTGCCAGTCGCGCCGCGGTCGAACGCCGGCTCGAGACGGTGACCGACGACGCGCGACGCAAGGCGTTGAAGAAGCTCATCGGTCAATAGCCCGGCGGCTCACTCGGACGTCCGGCTCGGCGCCGACTCGATCTCTGACTCGATCTCCGATTCGATCTTGGACTCGTCCTCGGGGGGATAGCCGCGGATCCGGGTACGAAGGGTCTCGAAGTCGACCTCCAGTGGAGGCATGCGTTCGGCCAGTTCTTCGTCCGCTCTGATCACCACGTCGAGTTCGGCCAGGATCGCCAACAGGCCGCCCAGCGTGGGGTGCAGACGATCGCGTTGCAGCATCCGGTCGCGTTCGGCCGCGGGCAGCAGCTGGTCGCCGATGCGGACCGCCTCGCCGCGGCCGAGTCGGCCGTGCAGATCCGACAGTGGGAACACGACGACTCGGTCACGTTCGGCCGCCCATTCCCGGATTCGTCGATTGATACGCGTACGCATCTCCTCGGAGGGGACGGCGCTCGGTAGGAGCACGCCCCCCGAGGCCGCGGACATGTCGGGGATGTCCCCGACCACGATCGGGACATCGATGCGATCGAGCAGTTCCAGTCCGAACTCGAGCATGGCGAGGCGCTTCTCGTCGGTCCGGATGCGACGGGCGTCGATGCCGACGGTGCCGTAGCCGAACCAGAAGAGGAAATCGATCGCGATCACGACGTCCGGATCGGACTTGATCGTCCGGTCCACGATCTGGGTGCCGATGCCCGCGGGGTTGGCGAAGAACTGGGCGGTCGCGAGATCCGACACGACGAGGGATTCGCCGCTGGCGGACCGGAACAGCTCGGCCAGATCGACGCGATCGCGGACCCGGGTGCCGTCGTCGAGTCGCCAGTAGTAGGCACCGAAGCCGTCGGAGGCGCTTGCACCGATCACGGCGACGCGGTCGACCGTCTCGGGCGGTTCGGCGAAGATCACGTCTCCGCAGAGCAGCGCGGCGAGAACGCTCGTCAGCATCGAGGGGAGGCGTCGTCGGCGCGAGGTCATGACTGCATGCTATCAGTGGTCCACGCTCGTTCGCAGCGTCGATTCCGGAAGTCGAAGACGTCCAGCGGATCGATTCAGACCGTCGCGACTTCGATGCCGAGGGCGAGAGCCATTGTCGAACCAAGGTCGGATGGACTCTCGGCGACCTGGATTCCGCATTCTCGGAAGGCGGCGATCTTGGCCTCGGCCGTGTCCTCGGCACCACCGATGATCGCACCGGCGTGGCCCATCCGCTTGCCGGGAGGCGCGGTGCGACCGGCGATGAACGCGGCGACGGGCTTCTTGACGTTCGACTTGATCCAGTGCGCGGCCTCGATCTCGTCGGTCCCGCCGATCTCGCCGATCACGATGATGCCGTCGGTGTCCGGATCGGCCTCGAATCGTTCGACCAGGTCGATGAACCCGGCGCCGCGGACGGGGTCGCCACCGATGCCGACGCAGGTCGACTGGCCGATGCCGAGGACCGAGGTCTGCCAGACCGCTTCGTAGGTCAGGGTGCCGGACCGGCTGATCACGCCGATCGCCTTTCCGGTCGCCGCGTCCGCCTTGGCGGTGTGGATGTAGCCGGGCATGATGCCGATCTTGCAACCGTCCTCGAAGACCGCTTCGGCGCCCTGGCCCGAGACCCTGCGACCGGGCGTGATGATGCCGGGGCAGTTGGGGCCGATGAGAACGATGTCGGGATAGTCCTTGAGGATGGCCCTGGTCCGGACCATGTCCTGGACCGGGATGCCCTCGGTGATCGCGCACACCACGCTGACGCCTGCGTCGGCCGCTTCGAGGATCGCGTCCGCCGCGAAGGGGGGCGGCACGAAGATCATGGTCGCATCCGCGCCGGTCTCGTCGACGGCCTCTCGCACCGTGTCGAAGATCGGGATGCCGTCGGGATTGGTGGTGCCGCCCTTGCCGGGCGTCACGCCACCCACCAGCTTGGTGCCGTAGTCGTGGCAGCCCTTGGTGTGGAATGCGCCGAACGAGCCGGTGATGCCCTGGCAGAGGACCTTGGTGTTTCCGTCAACGAGAATGGCCATAGTCCGTACAGGATAGCGGATCCACTCGGGGCGGACGACCGATCAGGATCCCGTTCGAACCAACCTTGTGGATACCGGGCGATCGGCCCGATTCGATCGATGGGAGCGCGTAGAATTCGATCGTGGAACCGTCGCCCCCCGATCGCACGCCATCGCCCGCCTCCGGCATGACCTATGCCGGAGCCGGGGTGGACATCGACGCCGGCGACGAGGTGGTCGATCGCATCAAGCCGGTGTTGAAACGCACCCACGGCCCTCGCGTCATGGGACTCCACGGCGCCTTCGCGGGCATGTTCCGGCTCGACTACAACGAGTCGCTCTTCAAGCGGAACTACATCGATCCGGTCCTGGTCGCCTGCACCGACGGCGTGGGCACCAAGGTCATGCTCGCGATTGAGATGGGGCGGTTCGACACCATCGGCATCGACTGCGTGGCGATGAACGTCAACGACCTCATCGTGCAGGGGGCCGAACCGCTGTTCTTCCTCGACTACCTCGGTCTCTCGAAGGTCGATCCCGCGGACACCGCGGACATCATCGCGAGCGTCGCGACGGGCTGCGAGATCTCCGGCTGCGCCCTGATCGGTGGGGAGTGCGCCGAGATGCCCGACATCTACAAGCCCGGCGACTTCGACGTCGCGGGCTTCGCGGTGGGGGTGGTGGAGCTCAAGCGGGCCACCGATCCGACCCGCATCGAGTCGGGCGACGTGGTCCTCGGGCTCGCCTCCAGCGGCGTGCACTCCAACGGCTACACCCTCGTGCGCCGGATCATCGAGGCGAAGGGTCTCGACCTCGGTTCGACCTATCCCGAACTCGAGTCGGAGCGAACCCTCGGTGAACAGCTGCTCGAGCCGACCCGGATCTATGCGAAATCGATCGTCTCGCTGCTTCGTGGCTACACCGTGAAGAAGATCGTGACCGGGATGGCGCACATCACGGGCGGCGGACTTCCCGGCAATCTCAACCGGGCGCTGCCCGCGGACGTCGACGCCCTGATCGATCGCGATTCCTGGAGAGTGCCGCCACTCTTCCGCTTCCTGCAGGACCACGGGCAGGTCGCCGACGACGAGATGGATCGCGTCTTCAACATGGGGGTCGGCTATTGCCTCGTGGTCCGCCCCACCTTCGCCGACGCGGTGGCGAAGAAGCTCCGGAAGTCCGGCGAGACCGTGTTCCGGATGGGGGAGATCGTTCCCGGTTCCGGCGTCGTGCGGTATCGTTGAAGAACTCCCGCGTCCCCGCTTCGGCGGTCGCGCCCGGCCCTCAGTCGCCGGGCTTCCAGTTGCGACGCTGCTTCTTCTCGCTCGAGACCCGCTTGTCCTTCAATCGTCGCTCCTTCGCACCGCGACTGGGCTTGGTCTTCTTGCGGACCTTGGGACGGGTGGTGGCGGCGGTGACGATCGACTTCAATCTCGACAGGCAGATCTCGCGATTGTCCGCCTGGCTTCGGGTCTCGTCCGCCGTGACCAGGATCTCGCCCGAGGCGGTCAGAAACCTGCCCGCGGTCGTCTCGAGTCGTGCTCGATCGTCCGGGCCGAATCGGCGAAGCGACGACAGGGCGATGCGGAGCTCCGCCTTGGTCGAGACCTTGTTGACGTTCTGTCCGCCCGGCCCTCCGCTGCGGGCGAACGACCACCGCAGGTCGTCCGGCATGCACCAGGCGCCGTTTCCCAGCCGGACCGCGTTGGTCGGCCGGTCGGGTCGAGGTTGAGGCGATTCGTCGGTCATCGCGTACCATCGTAGATCGACCGTTCACCGAGTCCCCCTCGCAAATGGATCAATCCGTGCCTCGACCCCCCGCATCCCCGGTTCGACGACGCAACCTCGCGATTAAACCCAGCGCGCTCGCGGTCCTGACGACGTCGCTTCTGGTGGTCGGATCCACCTGGGCCGAGGACGCTCCGCCGGACATGGATGCGCTCGCGGCGGTCCAGCAGCGGCCGGAACTGGAGGTCACCCTCGGCGTCTGGGTTCCGAGGCTCGAAGGCGACATCACTCTCGGTGAAGGTGGTACGACGCTGGACGCCGGGGACGATCTCTCGCTCGACGACTCGCGGCCGATCTTCAGTGGTGAATTCGAATTCGAATCCGGTCGCTGGCGGGCCGTCGTGGGTGGCTATCTGGTGAGCGTCGGGGGCAACGGTTCCCTGAAGCAGTCGTCGATCATCAACGGCACTCGGGTGGCGCAGGGCACGCTCGTCGACAGCCAGGTCGACGTCTGGTCGATCAACGGCGAGGCGAGCTGGGCGTTCTTCACGCCCCTCCGCGCCCAGCGGTTCGCCTGGAGCGATCCCCGGCCGGACCACGAATCCAACGGACACGTCGACGTCGCGGTCGAACTCGTCGGCGGCGCGAGGATCCTCAACATCGACCAGACCTACGACGTGTCGGGACTCGGCCAGGTCGGTTCGAACCGGACCTGGGTCTCGCCCTACGTCGGGGTCGGATGCCGCATCGACTGGTCGACGCGGCGCTCGATCGG
>PKCT01000220.1 GCA_002862325.1 Phycisphaerae bacterium | reverse complement strand
ACACGGCATTTCCAGTGCCGCTCCTTCAGCCGCTCGGACACCTGTCCGGAACGTCGTAGTGTATCCAGATGACGGTGGCCCACAACCGCGTCGGGAAAACGAAGTCACTCCGATCTCGAAGTCCGAGAAGGTCCTGGATCCGATGTCGATCCGGACAGAAGCCGATTCGGCGTGCGACCCTCGAAGACATCCGACCGGTGCTGACGCGACCTCGACGTGGCGATGTACCGTGGCCCATATGACCAGGAAAGATGGATCAAACGGGCAGGAAGACCGGGGTGCGGGTGGGATCGTGGTGCTGGACAAGCCGCCCGGCATCAGCTCCATGACCGCCATCGCGATTCTTCGTCGTAAGGCGGGCATGAAGGCCGGTCACGCGGGAACCCTCGATCCACTCGCCACCGGCGTCCTCGTGGTCGGACTCGGAAAGGCGACCAAGACCCTCGATCGATTCATGAAGACCCGCAAGACCTATCTGACCGACGTCGACCTCTCTGCATTCACGACCACGGATGACCGGGAGGGCGAGCGGTCCGAGGTCGAGATATCCGACCCTCCGGTCCAGAATCAAATCGAGGAGATTCTCGCAGACCGGTTCCATGGCACCTTCCCTCAGGTGCCACCGGACTTCAGTGCGAAGAAGGTCGATGGACGACGAGCCTACGCCACCGCTCGTGGCGGCGAAAAGCCGAAGCTCGAAGCGAGAGATGTCGAGGTGCACCGGATTCGGCTTCTCAAATTCACCTGGCCTTTGGCCACGATTGAAATCGTCTGCGAAAAGGGCTTCTACGTCCGCAGTCTCGCTCGAGACCTCGGCCGCATGCTCGGCACGGGTGGTCACTGTGCGTCGATTCGACGGACCGCGGTCGGCCCCTTCACACTCGAAGAGGCGAGAGATCCCGAAGGGCTCCCCATTCCGTTGCCGGCCGGCCTCGTTATCCCCACCTCCGTCGCACTCAGCCGGCTCGAAAGCCCTTGATCAACGTCGCCCTTCGACCAGGTCCGTGCCCGATCACGAATGTTGGCTCGCCAACTCGAGCCGTCGCTGCCGACGATCCGAAAGGTGCACATGGATCAAGAGCAATCCCATGCCGACCAGGAGCTCGACATCCGCGAGGTTGAAGACCCAGGGAAAGATCTCGGTCGTGCCGCCAGGCCATGAAAGCCCGAGCGGGAGCTCTCGTCGGGGGAACATGTAGAAAAAGTCCCTGACCGCTCCGATCGAGACGCGGTCGTAGAGATTCCCAAGGCCTCCCGCGAGAACGAGACCGATCGCCAGGTGCGCGACGAAGGCATCGGCGCGCGTCCACCATCCGAAGACGCCTATGGCGACGATGATCGCCGCCACGGTGAACACGACGAAGACGGCCCGCCTGCCCTGTCCCACCCCGAAGACGGCGCCACGGTTGAGGACCAGACGGAAGTCGAGGAGATCGGGGGGAATGACCTCAACTCCTTGATGCCAGGGGATCGTGAAGCTTCCCGACACCACCTCGTCGTAGCGAAGTTCGACCGGAGCATCGGCCACGCGTTCGAACGCGAGCCGCTTGCTCGTGAGATCCGCCGTAAGTCCCACCACGACAACGACGAAGAGGACGATCCACGCGCGGGGTGAACGGCGAGCGGGGACCGCAGGATCCGTTGTCTTGTTCGATGGTTGAGGGTCGGGGTCCATGACAGACGTCCTGAAGAGTCGTGTCCATCCCGCTGAAAAACGGCGGCGACTCCGATCGGTTCTCGCTTAATCCCTGGGCAGGTCGCGTTCGATCTCCCGAGCCGCCTCGATGGTGTACTTGGCCCACGGCTTCGCGTTGAGACGAGCCTTCGGAATGGGCTTTCCGGTCGACTGGCAGATGCCGTAGATCTTCTTCTCGATCCGCTCCAGCGCCTCGTCGATCTGGACGATGAGCTCTCGTTCGGTCGCGGCCATCCCGAGCGTGAAGTCCTGCTCGAAGACGTCGGTGCCGACGTCCGCCATGTGCATCGGCATGTTCGAAAGGTTTCCACCCGAGGAACGAAGTGCCTCGGATTCGAGACCGGAGACCATTCCGACGATCGCACGGCGTTTTTCGATCAGAAGGTCTCGATACTTGTCGAGATCCTTCTTGTTCAACTTGGTCTTGATCTTGGAAACGTCGACCACCTTGGTTTCGACCGGAGGCGCCTCCACCACCTTGGTGGTCCGCCTCTTCTTCACGCCGACGCCCTTGGTCGAGATCGCTCGGACCCGTCGACCGTTGATCACGACGTATCCATTCTTGTCCGCCTCGACGCTCGCAGCAGCAGCCGCGGCGGCCGCGACCGACCGGGGGTTCGCGAAGTCGATCTTCCGCCGGGGCGTCTTCGACTTGTTCTCCGCTTCGGCCTTCTTCTGGAGCTTGCGTCGCGAGGGGACGACCGTCGGTGCGACTCGACGATCGTTCTTCTTCTTCTTCGCCTTCGCTCCCACGGGACTGGGCGTGCCGCTCGGCGTCTTGTTGAGTGGAGCGGTCTTCTTCTTGGTGACCTTCTTCTTCCCGGGAGCCTTCTTGACCGTCTTCTTCGCCGAAGCCTTCTTAGTGGTGGTCTTCTTCGTCGTGGTCTTCTTCACCGACTTCTTGGCGGAAGACTTCTTCGCGACCCTCTTCGCGGGGGCCTTCTTCGCCGACTTTTTGGCGGACGACTTCTTCGCCGGTGCCTTCCGGGCCGGTGACTTCTTCGTCGAAGACTTCTTCTTCGACGACGCTCCTCGAGCCGGGGGCTTCTTCGCTGCTCCCGACTTCGATGCCTTTTTCTTGGTTGTTGAAGCCTTCTTCTTCGCCACGCCTGCGTCCGTTGAGGATCACCCGGGGGAAATCATGCCGTCAGACCTGCTCGGCTTGAGGAATCGAATAGTACAGAAGAGGGTGGTTTTTCGCAAATAGCCGGGTAAATGCGGGGATTCGGCGGGGATCTCCCGCGAAATCACCGCCAAACATCGAGGTTCGCCTGATTCAGGCCTTGGTCGATTCGGGCATCTCCATCGAAACCACAGGTCCAATGGTCCGGAACTTCTCGAATCTTCGTCGTACGAGCGTTTCGGGCTGAATTCTGGCGAGCTCGGCCAGCTGGTCAAGAATCCAGGACTGCAGGCGCTCCGTTGCATCCTCGGGATCGCGATGGGCTCCACCGACCGGCTCTTCAATGATGGCGTCGACGAGGCCGTGTCTGAGATTGTCACCGGCCACCAGGTTCAGCGATCGAGCGGCCAGCTCGTTGGTTTCGTCGTTGGCTTCCTTCCAGAGGATCGCCGCGCAGCCCTCAGGACTGATCACCGAGTACCACGCATGTTCCATCATCGCGACGCGGTCCCCGACCCCGATGCCCAGTGCGCCGCCTGAACCGCCTTCACCGATCACGACGCACACGATCGGCGTCTTGAGACGACTCATCTCGAACAGGTTCCGCGCGATCGCTTCGGCCTGCCCTCGCTGCTCGCTTCCCAGGCCTGGATACGCCCCCGGCGTGTCGATGAGCGTCACGATCGGCAGCCGGTACTTCTCGGCCAACTTCATCTTGAGCAACGCCTTGCGATAGCCCTCGGGGTGTGCACATCCGAAGTGGCAGGCGATCTTCTCTTCGGTGGAATGTCCCTTGCGGTGACCGATCAGCAGAGCCTTGCGAGAACCGATTCGGCCGAATCCGCTCACGATCGCCGGATCGTCACCGTAACGACGATCGCCGTGCAGCTCGCAGAAGTCGCGACACATCATGCGGATGTAGTCGTCGGAGTGCGGGCGAAGTGGATGTCGGGCCACCTTGACGGTCTGCCATGGACTCAGTCCACCGTAGATCTTTCGAAGGAGCTCGCCTCGCGTGGTTCGAAGCTGATCGATCTCGGAGGCGAATCGCTCGCCATCCTCCTTCTCTTCGAGGAATTCGATCTGACGATCGATCTCCAGAACCGAAGATTCGAAGTCGAGTTCGTACATCGGGCTGTAGCCTGCAGGTGCCATTGGGCCGAGTATAGAAGGTTCCACGGCCGGACTCGACCCCTCCGCCCTCACATCCGACCCCGTCTTCGGGAGACGCCGAATGTCAGACGCAGAATCCACCTACCGAGCGCAGCTCGCCGTCGTAGGCCTGGGCAACATGGGCTCGGCCGTTCTAGAAGGTGCGATCGATGCGGGGGTTCTGGATCCGGGAGACGTCCTGGTCTGCGATCAGAACCAGGATCGGTTGGACTACTTCATGAACATGGGCTGCAAGGAGGCCACGATCGAGGAGACCGTCCGGGCACGAGCGCTCCTTCTAGCCGTGAAACCCCAGATCTTTCCGGATATCGCTCCTGCCCTGAGGGCCCATCACGCCCCCACCATCATCACCCTCATGGCTGGGATCTCGACCACGCGTATCCAAGAGCTGATCGGTCATGAGGTTCGCGTGGTCCGGACGATGCCGAACACGCCGGCCCTGGTCGGTTCCGGCGCCACCGCGATCTGCTGCAATGCGGCCGCGACGGCGTCGGACCTCGAGTTCGCATTCCGTTTGTTCGAGTCGGTCGGAACGGTGATCGAGGTCGAGGAGACCTCCATGCACGCAGTCACCGCCACCAGCGGATCCGGTCCCGCCTGGGTGTTTCGACTGGCAGAAGCATGGATCGCCGCCGCGGAGACCGTAGGTCTTCCTCGCGTTACCGCCGAACGGCTCGTCCTCGACACGCTGATTGGAAGCGCGAATCTGATCAAGGAATCCGGCCGCGATGTCGCGGATCTTCGCGGTTCGGTCACCAGCAAGGGCGGCACCACGGCCGCCGGCCTCGATGCACTCGATCGAGCCGGTTTCGACGACGCCGTGGGCGACGCCATCTCGGCGGCGACCCAGCGCGGTCGGGAACTCGAACGAGGGGTTTGATCGGTCGATCAGTAGTCGCGACGGCTGAACCACCAGGCTCCGAACGCGAGTACGACGAGCTCGAAGATCAGACTGGTACCGATTGTCCAAGTCACGGAATGGCTCTCACCGAGCTCCTTCCGCATGCGCTCGTCGAAATCGCGCGGCCCCACCATCGCTCCGAACTGTCGCTGGGTGTTGTCTTCGTCCCCCACCGGTATCACCAATCCCGCCCGGTCCCGAAGGATGCGCTCGAGCAGACTGACCGTCTCACCGGTCTTGGGGAGCATCGTATTCGCGAGATGGAACCAGAAGTTCACTTCGGTAGCGATACCGAGTACACGGAGATCCTCCTCCTGCTCCTCCTTCATGCGCAGAAGCCGGGCTACACGAATGTCCGCATCCCGTTCCGCCTCCGCCAAGGCCTCTTCGGCCTCTTCGTCACCCGCGCTCGCCCGGAGGGACAGGTCCGACCGCAGATCCTCGGCCTCCAGCGTGCGGACCTGGAAGGTTTCGATCCGCTCCTCCTTCCGTTCGGTCACGATCTCCTGCGTGACGCGCCACATCAGGGTCAGATTGTCGCCGGACTGGACCAGGAAGAGAGCTCCCCAGAACAGGAACACCACGATGATCGACGCGATCACCGATCGAGTCAGAAGTCCGACCACCGCCTGCACCGAGAACAGATAGCTGTAGAACAGGAGGAACAGGGGAATGGAGACGAAGAGCCATGGTTCCCAGTCCCCGGCTCGGAGTCCGATCACGAAGAACGCGGCCACCGTGAAGACCGTCACCTGAAGTCCGGCGAAGAGAAGTCCGCTTGCGAACTTCGTGAAGAAGAGACGAACCCGACCAATCGGCTTGGAGAGCATGAGATCGATGGATCCACGATCCACAAAGTCAGGAATGATGCTGGCGGTCGAGATCAGCGCGACGATCGTCGCCGCGAAGGAGAGCCAGAGCCCGAGGCCGAACTGGCTGAAGACGATCTTGTAGAAGTCGGCCTTGGGAATCATCGCGGTCGAGACGAACGGGAACGGAATTGACCAGTGGAAGAAGGTCAGTCCCTCCTCGTCGTTTCCGACGGCAGCGAAGGCGACCACCACCAAGCCACTCAGGACGAGGACCAACCAGAAGAGCTTTCGATGATTGAGCTCTCGATAGCCGTCGAGGAGGATGGCGAGCGTTTGCTTCATGGCCGCGGGCTTCCAGCGGTTGGTGGCGTCTTCCGTTCCGCCCCGGGTGGGAGGTGCCTCCCGGTCCGGGGATCCTTCACGTACCGCATGAACAGATCCTCGAGGGACTCGCGGACCGGTCTGATGGAGGCGATATCGATCTCATCCTTCCGAAGTCGATCGATGAGCGTCTGGAGACCGTCCACCTCGACCTTGGGAGCCACCAGGACCGAACGCCCCTCGAGGTCGGTGTCGACGCGCAGGTCACCTTCGGAGCACCAGGGCGGCGGTTCACCGCCGAGCGTGATCTCGTAGCGGCGGCTCTCTCTGGTCAGCTCGTCGATGGTGCCCTGGGCCGCGACCCGCCCCTGCACCAGGATGGCGACTCGATCGCAGACCATCTCGAGTTCGCTGAGCAGGTGGCTGTTGAGAAAGACGCAGACACCTTGTTCGCGAATGCGAACCAGAACGTCACGAATGTCTCGTCGTCCCAGCGGATCCACGCCGTCGGTCGGTTCGTCGAGGACCACCAGCTCAGGATCGTTGACCATCGCCGCTGCGATCCCGACCCGCTGCATCATGCCCTTGGAGTACATCGACACCTTGCGATCCGCCCAGTCGACCATACCGACCAGTTCCAGCAGTTCGTCGGTTCGAGCTCGACAGGTCGCACGCGGGACCCGACACATCGCGCCGGCGAACTCGATCGCCTGCCTTCCCGTGAGGTACTCGGGGAACCTGTGCTTCTCGGGCAGGTATCCGACCTTGCCGAGGACGGACTTGGTTCCGATCGGCGACCCCAGAATCGTGCCGCTGGCCTTCGTGGCCCGAACGACGGTCAACATGATCTTCACGAGCGTGCTCTTTCCGGCACCATTCGGTCCCAGGAGACCGAAGACCTCGCCACGTCTCGCATCCATCTTGATGCCGCGCAAGGCCTCGACACCGCCGCGATAGACCTTTCTCACATCGGAGAGGTCGATCGCAAGGTCAGCGACTGTTTCGGTCGATTCGGCCATCGCCCCAGCTTATCCCGACTCGATCTCGATCGCCCCTAGGAGACCCTCAGAGATGAATTGACCGGCAATCGGGCAGACGTGGGAACAAACCCCAGTTCAGATCGAACCAGTAACCAATCGGTGGGATCTCCGGTAGCCCTGCACGGAGATCATCCTCCATCCAGTTGGTCTGGGGAGTCGCAGGGCGCACCAGGAGATTCATGCATATGAAGACTTCAATCAGCTTTGCAGCTATTGCTGCGCTCACAACGACGGCCCTCGGCGACTGCCCGGGGGATCTCAACGGGGACGGCGCCGTCACCGGCGCGGACCTGGGTCTGCTCTTCTCGGAGTGGGGACCTTGCGGTGCCCCGTGCCCAGCCGATATCGACGGCGACGGCTTCGTCGGCGGTGGCGACATCGGCGGCATGCTTTCATCGTTCGGCAGCTGCCCTGAAGAGCCGGGAACCGGCCCTTTCAACTACGGCGAAGCACTTCAGAAGGCGATCACCTTTTACGAAGCCCAACGGGCCGGCGATCTTCCCGACGACGGCAGACTCTCGTGGAGGTCGGACTGCTTCGATGAGGAACTGGAGCAGTTGAACGGCTCCTACGTGGTGGGGCCCGGCATTCGCGACCGTTACATGGACGCGGGCGACACGCCGACCTTCGTGCTCCCGATCAGCTCGGCGATGACGACGCTCGCCTGGAGCGGTATCGAATTTGAAGAAGGGTGGCGTGCCACCGGCCAGTTCGACGAACTCGTCGAGGCCCTGAAATGGCACGCGGACTGGTGCATCGCGGCACACCCCGAACCCGACGTGTTCTGCGGTCAGATCGGTCAGGGAGGCCCCTCCCACGCCTTCTGGGGACCGCCGGAGATTCACGAACAGGCGACCGGGTACGCACCAAAGATCTGGTGGCTGAACCCCTCGAACCCCGGGAGCGAGCCGACCGCGGAAGCGGCGGCCTTCCTGGCCGCGTTGTCGATGCTGCTCAAGGACAACGACCCCGCCTATTCGGCCGAGGCGTTGCAGCACGCGAGAGACCTCTACGCGTTCGCCGACGAACACCAAGGTCGCTACGTCGACTCGATCCCGGATGTAGTCCCCTTCTACAACTCGTGGTCGGGCTACTTCGACGAACTGGCGTGGGCCGCCACGTGGCTGCACCGCGCTACCGGAGAGGCGAACTACCTCGCCGACGCCGAGAACCACTACGCAGCCGCCTCGCCCGACCCGCTCTGGTCCCAGTCGTGGGACGGGAAGATCAACGGCGCGGCGGTGCTGCTGCACCACCTCACCGGTAAGGAAGGCTATCGAAGCGACGCGGAACGACATCTCAACCACTGGTTGCCTGGAGGCGGCATCGCCTACACCCCCGGCGGGCTGGCCTGGCTCGATACGTGGGGGTCGCTGCGCTACGCCGCGAACACGTCGTTCCTGGCCTTCGCCCACGCGGAGCTCAACGGTGATCCCGATGGCCGATACCGATCGTTCGGTGAATCGCAGATCAACTATATCCTCGGCGACAACCCGCGCAATTCGAGCTACGTCTGCGGCTTCGGCGAAAATCCACCGTTGAATCCCCACCACCGAGGCGCCCACGGGTCCTGGCGGGACTGGATCGGCGATCCCGAACCGAATCGCCACGTTCTCTGGGGCGCGCTGGTCGGCGGCCCCGCATCGGCGGACGACTTCGACTACGACGACGATCGAAGCGACTACATCGCGAATGAAGTGGCGTGCGACTACAACGCTGGGTTCACCGCCGCGCTGTCGCGGATGGCGCGAGAATATGGCGGATCACCGCTGCCGGACTCGGAGTTTCCACCCGCAGAGGATTCGTA
>PKCT01000204.1 GCA_002862325.1 Phycisphaerae bacterium | reverse complement strand
AGCAGGCGTGGGTGTGGCAGTCCACGAACGCCGGCATCACCACACGGCCCTCGGCGTGCATGACCTCCGTCCCCGGGGGTGGGGCATCCGGAGCGCCGGGGCCGAGATCCACGATGACGCCGTCTCGAATCAGAATCCAGCCGCGGTCCACGACCCCCAGATCCGACATCCCTTCGCCCCGGCGGGCTACGCGGTCGCCGGAGGGGTCGGCGATGGTGAGGAGACGAGCGTTTGTGACGAGGGTGCAGCGTGGATCGGGCATGATCCCCCAACCCTACCGGGATTTTCCGGAAGTCGTCCTCGGCCCTCGCGATCGTGGTCGCTGTACACTCCCCACCTCGGCCCGGCGGCGGGTCGAGCTTTCAGGTGCGTTCATAGGGATCGAGCATGAGCAGCCCCCTCGCAGACCATCACGTCACGAGTCTCGTCGAAATCACTCGCCGGGACGGGATCCTCCTGGTCAAGCCTACGGGGCCCAGTGTGGGGCAGCGGGAAGCACCGATCATCCAGGACGAGGTCAAGCCGTACTTCGATGCGATGGGCAAGGATCTCAAGCATCTCGTGCTCGACATGTCGACGACGACGTTCATGTCCTCGATGGGGCTTGGCATGTGCATCGCGTTCCGCAACACCGCGAACGCGCTGAAGGCCGACTCCATCCTCTTCGGACTCAGCAAGGAGCTCCTTGGACTGATGTCGATGATGAAGATCGAGAAGTACTACAAGATCGCGAAGGATCAGAAGCACCTGGACAAGCTGCTTCGCTGATCCGATCGCGGCAGCCGCACCTCGCGCGACCACCTTGCCTGCGATTCCGGCAAGGCCGTCGGTGTGGCGGAAGGAAGACACGCCATGGTCGTAGACGACACCAAGAAGCCGGAATCCTCCTCGACGACCGACTCGGCGAAGTCCATCTTCGAGAGTCCCCAGTGGCTCGAGGATCTTCTCAAGCCCTTCGAGGCCAGCCCGATCCTCTACGCGGTCGTGGTGGGTGGCGCCCTGCTGCTCCTGCTCTGGCTGATCCATCTCTTCTTTCGGTTCGTCATCGTCAGGCCGTTGGCGGGAAGCGGGTTGTTCAGGATCTCCCGCTGGATCCCGGTCAGCGATCTCGTCAAGACGAAGGTCCTGTCGAGCGTGTCGATGCTCCTGTCGATCATGGTGGTCGGCATCTTTCTTCAACTGCTGCCGGGCATCGACGATCACTTCATCGACCTCGCAGACCGACTCGTCACCGCCCTCGGCATCTTCATCGTTGCCCAGTTGATCGTGCGGTGCGGACGTCTGATGGACGTGGTGTATTCGCGGTTCCCCTCCGTCGGCCGGCCGGGGGCGCTTCGAGGCTACGTCTCCGTGGGCTCGTTCCTGGTGTACATCACCGCGTTGGTCCTGATCGTATCTGAGATCCTGGATCGCTCGCCCGTCTACTTCCTGACCGGCCTCGGTGCGGTCTCGGCGATCCTGCTGATCCTCTTCCGGGACACGCTGTTGTCGATCTTCGCGAACGTGATCGTGACGACGGGCGATCTGGTCCGAGTGGGGGACTGGATCCAGATCCCCGGGAAGAACGCGGACGGGTACGTCATCGACGTGTCCCTCAACGTGGTGAAGGTGCAGAACTTCGACAAGACGGTCGCGGTGCTGCCCACCTACACGCTGGTTCAGGAGTCGTTCATCAACTACCGGGGGATGTACAACGCGGGCGGGCGGCGCATCAAGCGGTCCATCCTGCTCGACCAGCGGACGATCCGATCGCTGTCGGAGGCCGAGATCGAGCGATTGGCCTCGCTTCCTCTGATGGACAAGGCGATCGATCTGGAGCGGAAGGCGATCGGTGGAAGCGTCGCCGGAGACCTCCCGACCAACAGCGGCCTGTTCCGCCAGTACGTCGAGGTCTATCTGGAGGCGCATCCGCGAATCCACGGGGATCCGTTCACCCTCCTGGTCCGACATCTGGATCCGACCCCCGAGGGGCTTCCCCTGCAGGTCTACTGCTTCGTGGACGACACTGCGTGGGCTTCCTACGAAGCGATCCAGGCCACGATCTTCGACCACTTCTTCTCGGTTCTGTCCGCCTTCGGCCTCCGCACCTACCAGTCCGAGAGCGACTTCGCGGAGACCACTCCCGTCAGCCGGCAGCTCGACGTCTCGCCGGAGGGGATGCTCGGGACCGGCGGAGGCGCCGACGCCTGAGGGCGGCGAGGATGGGGACCGGGCCGTGGGAAAGGCACCGGGCGCGGCTCCCGGCGGCAGGACGCGATCAGGGCGCGGTCACTTCGCTCGGGACGACGCGGTCCGATTCGAGTGGCGTGTAGATGACCACGTCCGCGCGGTCGAGATCCTCGGCCGAGAGCGTGCGTCGATCAAGCCCCGCCCGCACGCAGCTCACGGTCAGCATCGATCGATCCGGACGGAGGCGTCTGAACTCGCGAGCCGTACCGCCGTCATGGTCCACATGGAACCTTCCGGCCAGATGGATCAGCCGATCGATCTCGGATCGATCCAGGGCCCTCGCCATCGAATGGGCCATGGTCGAGTCCCACACCATCTGACTTCGGAAGGTGGCGACGATCTCCTCGTCCTCGACCTCGTCGCCGCGAAACTCGCGCATCGTGTCGCGAAACTTCTCCCAGTACGTTCCCTGATCGAGCGAAAGGGGGAGATCGAATTGCGTTCGTCGATCCTCCGGGAGATCGTCGAGGACGTCGTATCCCTCGAGGCGTGCGCGACGCACGACGTTCCGGGGCGCGTTGGCGGCGATGATCGGAGTCCCGGATGCGCGGGCCACGTCCAGAATCGGTTGGTACCACGTCCACCATCCGGTCTCGCCGCCCCAGCCGTTCGCACCGGTCTCGCGGACCATCGTCGCCGTGTCGATCTCCCCGCTCGACCATCGGTCGAGCGTGGTCTGTTCCGGGCGTTCGAACATCTCCATGCTCAGGGCGACGCGGTCCCGCTCCGCGACCATCGATCGAACCAGTTCGCGCTGCAAGGCGTGGGCGAAGGGATCGTCGTGCTCCTCGCCGAAGAGGACGACGTCGACGTCGCCGGTTCGAGCGACGAACGTCGACCACTCCAGGGGGGTTCCGTCGCGACCATCCAGGATCCTGAGCTCCCGGGCGTCGACCGGACGAGGGGCGGTCGTGCATCCAGTCGCGAACAGAAGCAGGAGAAGACCGGCGAACCAGGGTCGGTATGGGATGTTCGGCCGGTCGAATCCGGGTCGGAGGGAAGAACGCACGTCGGCCCCCTTGGTTTCAGGACGTCGCGAGGATCGGTCTGTGACGATCATACCGGGGTGTCGGCGCGGTTCTCCGACTCCTTGCACGCGACGAGATCCCGGGAGAGCGTCGATGCGGTGAGGTGACATCCTGAGGGAAGTATGCTCATCCTTCAGGTCGCCCATCTTCCTCGCATCCTCGCGATGGTCCTCGCAGTCGCGATGGTGTCCTCGACCTCCGCCCAGTCGTGGATCCCCGTGCATCTGGAGTCCTTCGCCCTTCCCGGGCCACCGACCGATCGTGCCGGTGATCGGGTCATCCTCGAATGGTGCCGGAGCGAGGGGGGTGTCGTTGGAAGCGGTTTCTGTCCCACGGGTGGTCATTGGCGGCTCTCGCCGGGTCAGACCCTGGCCGCGACGATCACCAACCAGGCCGCGTGCGCTGAGGTTCGGGTGTCGGTGTACGTCGGGAGTCTCGATGCGACCGGCTCCCGGGTCCGCCTCGGGCCGGAGATCGGTTCCTGCATCGCCCCCCCAAAATCCGCGGAGGCGATCGCCGTCGTTCCCGCCGTCTGTACCGACGTCGCGACGCAGACCTCGTTCGGTCCCGACGGCCGGGTCGTCTGGAGCGTCTTCAATGGATCGCCCAACGTTCTTCTGATCGACGAGATCTTCTTCGAGGTTCGTGATTGCGACGACGTGTCCATCCACGATTGCTGCGAGACGGGCGAGGCCGGATGCGCGGATCCCTCGATCGAGGCGTGCGTCTGCGCGATCGATCCCTTCTGCTGCGACAACGCATGGGATCAGACCTGCGTCGATCACGTACAGACGGAGGGATGCGGGGCGTGCGGTCCGACCTGCGAGAGCACCTTCACGCTCGACTTCGGTACCGCCTACGTCCCCGGCGGCGTGTGCGGCACCTTCGACGACCACATCGACTCGTGCTCCGGGACCGGACCGTTCCTCACGACGTCCGGTGGTTGCGCGGGGCCGGGCGACGCGGCGCTGCGATTCGGAGGTGGATTCCCCTGGTCGGCGATCGAGACCCGGTGCATCGACCTCACGGAGGCCACGGTGGCCGAGTGTGAATTCGTATGCGTCACCGCGCCCGGGGTTCCGGGGCCGGTGCTGGAGGGTGTCCTCGAGGACGGGACCCGTCTCGAGATCGGGCGGGTCCCGAGCGATGCGTCGGGAGCGTGTCGGCGCGTGGTCTTCGATCTCGGACCGGTCGTCGGTCACCGCGCGCGCTTGCGGCTGTCCTCCGGATCGAGCGTCGCCGACGCGACCCGGGTCGACGATCTCGAGGTGCGGATCGATCCCGTGCATGGCCCCTGCGAGCAGGGGCTGCCGGGCACGGACGTGCCCGCGGTCGAATCCTGCGTCTGCGAGATCGACACTTTCTGCTGCGAGACGGTGTGGGACGACTTCTGCATCGCCATCGCGACGCTGATGTGCGACGCGGGATGCGACACAGTTCCAACCTGCGGGTTGGAAGGCGACTGCGCGGTGATCCGGGGCCAGCCGGGGTGCGCCGATGTGGCGTGCTGCGAGGAGGTCTGCAAGGTGGACGCCTTCTGCTGCCTGGCCGCCTGGGACGCGGAATGCGTGAGTCGGGCGGCCGAGTGTGGCCGGCCCTCCCCCGATCTCGACGGTGACGGCACGGTGGGCGGTTCCGATCTCGGTCTGCTGCTCTCCCGATGGGGTACCGACGATCCCGACGCCGATCTCGATCTCGACGGGTCGGTGGGCGGGGGTGATCTCGGCATCCTGCTTGCCGCCTGGGGATGACGGCTTCGATCGTGCGATCCGACCGTGAACATGGTTACACTCGCTCGCCATGTCGAAGCGCACAGAGAAGAAGAACAAGAAGAAGAACCGCAAGGACACCGAAGGTTGGCGTTCCGCGAAGACGAGCGACCGCCACGAGCTCTACGAGCTGTCGGTCCAGAACGTCGAGAGCGAGATCGATTTCGCGGATCACGTCTGGGAACGGCTTCGGGGACGCACGGCCCGGACGTTGCGTGAAGACTTCTGCGGCACCTTCGCAGCAGCCTGCGAATGGATCCGTCGGCGGGACGACAACACCGCGATCGGGGTCGATCTGGATGAGGAGGTCCTGGCCTGGGGGCGCGAACGGAATCTGCCTGTGCTCGACGACGACCAGCGGGCTCGTCTGGAGATCCTTCAGAAGGACGTCAGAGACTCCGGTGCGACTGGAATCGAAACCGTCCTCGCGATGAACTTCAGCTACTTCCTCTTCAAGACGCGGGACGGGCTGCGAACCTACTTCGAGTCGGTCTACCGGGATCTCGCCGACGACGGCATCCTGATCTGCGATGCGTACGGCGGCAGCGATTCCTACACCGAGATGGAGGAGGAGCGGCATCTGGACGGCTTCACCTACGTCTGGGATCAGAGCCACTACAACCCGGTCAACAACGACGTCGTGAACCACATCCACTTCCGGTTCCCCGACGGATCAGAAATGACCGAGGCGTTCACCTACCAATGGCGTCTGTGGTCGCTCTCGGAGATCCGGGAGCTGCTGGAGGAGGCGGGGTTCAGGAACGTCACCGTCTGGTGGGAGGGGACGGAGGAGGATTCGGGCGAAGGGGACGGGGAATTCGAGCCCACCGACGTGGGGGAGGCGTGTCCGGGATGGATCGCCTATTTCACGGCCGAGAAGTGATGCATCCACCCCGGCGATCGCGGCGAGGCGAATCCCGCGGATCGGCCGATCGAACCCGCGAAACGCCCGGAGCCTCGAAAGAACCACATGATCGAGATCGATCCCGCCCATGCCCATCTCGCAGCCCCCCTCGCCGACGCGCTCGGCGCGGTGGAGCGACGATTCGAAACGCAGCTCGTGAGCGAGTTCCCCGCCGTCTCGGATCTCTGTGAGCACGTCTCGCGATACCGCGGAAAGATGCTCCGTCCGACCATGACGTTGCTCTCCGGCATCGCGGCGGCCCGGGGAGACGCGTCGATCCTCGAACGCGATGCGCTGGTGAGGCTCGCCGCGGTCGTCGAGATGATCCACATGGCCACCCTCGTCCACGACGACGTGCTCGACGAGGCCGACGATCGCCGCGGAGGCCGGACGGTCAATCGACTTCGGGGAAATGAGACCGCCGTGATGCTGGGCGACTACCTCATCTCCAACGCGTTCCATCTCGCGGCCACGATCGGAGACGCGGGACTGACCGTGAAGCTCGGGGAGATCACGAACACGCTGTGCGAAGGCGAGCTCATCCAGCTCCACCATCGTGAGGATCTGGGTCTGGACTTCCCCACCTACCTGGAGGTGATCCGACGGAAGACCGCGGCCCTGGTGGGCGGATGCGGCCGGCTTGGCGCGCTGGTGGCGGGTGGTGACGAGCGGACCTGCGAGGCCCTCGGGCGCTTCGGAGAGGAGCTTGGCATCGCGTTCCAGGTGCGGGACGACATCCTGGACCTGGACGGCAATGCCGACGAAGTCGGGAAGACGCTCGGCCGGGATCTCGCCAAGGGCAAACTGACGCTCCCGGTGATCCTGCTGCTGGACACCGCGCCGCCGGATCGCTTCGAGCGCGTCGTCCATGCCTTCGAGTCGCACGACAGCGAACTCCTCCTGGAACTTCTTCGCGAGAGCGACGGCATGGATCGGGCGCTCGCGTTCGCCCGCGAGCGGGTCGACGCCGGCGTCGCGGCGATCGACGGTCTCGATCTCGGGGGTACCGAGTCGCTCCTCCGCGATCTTGCGGCGTCCGTGATCACTCGGAGTCGATGATCGACCTCATCTGGCGGCCTGGGACCAGCGAGCCGGCGGCCCGTCGGCTCGCCCCGCGTTGGAACCACCGTTCGCATCGACGATCTGTCGCAGCACGTCCGAGGTGAGCCCGGTCGGCATGCCCTGCCAGCGCACCACCCAGTCGCTGGAGATCACCGCGACGTGCGGGATGCCTCTGACGCCGAAGGCGGACATCATCCGCGCCTGCGGATCCAGGGCGAGGGTGTAGCGAAAGCTCCGAGGCGTGAGGTTCCGCTTCGAGAGACCTCGGTTGAAGTCGGCGAGCGACTCGTTGGAGATGCCGACGAACTCCACGCGACCCCGGAACTGGTCCGCAAGGTCGTTCATGTGGGGGATCGATCGAATGCAGGGGCCGCACCAGGTCGCCCAGAAGTCGATCACCGCGACCTTGCCCTGGGCCGAGGGTTCGGGCGTCAGCCACTGGGCGACCGCGAATTCGGGTGCCGGTCTTCCCCGGAGGTCCTGGGCGGCCGAGATCGTACTCGTGAAGGTGGGGAAGTCTCCGGTGGGAGGCGTGGCGGGGGCGGCGTCGGCCGGGTGGGGCGTGGCGGTCACCGACGGATCGCGGGGTTCGGCGAGCAGCTTCTCCACCGCGCTCTTGAGTCCGCGGTCGTGGAGGCCCGCGTAGCGGATCACACCTTGTCGATCGACCACGATGTTCACGGGGCGCTGGTACACGCCCATCGCATCGCACGTGCGTCCCGAGGAATCGATGGCGACCGGATAGGTCGATCCGTTGCGCTCGAGGAACTTCGACGCCTTCGTCGCATCCTGGGGGGTGTGCAGGAGCACGACCACGACGTCCTTGCCGTCCTTGATCGATTGCAGGGTCTTTTCGAGCTTCCGCGGGACCGCGCGTCCCTGACTGTTGCCGTGGGTCCAGCTCTGGACGACGACGACGCGATCCTCGAGTGCTTCACCGTTGGCGAAGGGGGACGCCCCGATCCAGGCCACGTCCTCCCCGAACTTCGGGAGCGCGTAGCCGAGATTCGAATCGACCGCCGATCGATCCTCGGCGGGCAGTCGAAGCCTCCACCGCGACTCCTCCTTGGTGGGCGGAGGCGTCGGGCTGGTCCACGCGTGGTCGACGATGGCGAACAGGGTGAGGAGAATCAGGCCGAGCTTCATGCATCGATTCCAGGTGGGTGAGAAGATGGTCCATCCTACGGTGTTTGTCCCTCGATCCGGCTGGAACCCTCCGGGAGTTGCTGAATCCCGTTCGATCGCCGCTCCGCGAGCGTCGTGTCGATCCAGTCCACGATCGCGTCCGATTCGCTCGAGAGCAGGACGAAGAGTCCGTAGTGGCCGAGCGGATACCACCAGGCGGTCGCTCCCGGGAGGCGGTTCCGGAGCTCCTGCCGGGCCTGGTAGGGGATCGCGCGGTCGAATCCGGCCTCCAGAACGACGGATGGGTGCTGGTCGAGCCACGCCCAGATCTCCCGATCTTCGCGCGTCGCATGGGTTCGAAACGCCTCGATGAACGCACGCTTCTCCGTCGAGGAAAGCCCGCGACCGAGAACGGCAAGACGAAGATCGTCGTTCCCCAGCGTCGTATCCGCGAGGATCAGGCTGGTGTCCGCACCACCACCGATGAACACGAGTCCGGCCAGCGAGCGTCGGGCGCCGAGTCGGATGGCCACCGAGGGGAGCGCGACGGTTCCACTGCTGGCACCGACGAGCACCACGGTTCCGAATCGTGAGGTCTCGGCGGGATCGAGGTCGTCCAGGATCGCCTCCAAACCGACGCTCCAGATGCCCGTGGCGAGGTCGACCTCCCGCGCGAGCGTTCGGCCGGCCCGATCGGGCGATGTGGTGAGATCGATGGTGGCTCGAGGGCCCGCCGGTCCCACCGGCGACGCCACGGGCGGGCC
>PKCT01000146.1 GCA_002862325.1 Phycisphaerae bacterium | reverse complement strand
CGCCCGCCACCACGTTCTCGACGGTGTTGGACGTGCTTTCGACCACGACGGAATTCTCTCCCTCGCCGATGAAGACCTTCGCATTGCGGGCTTCGGTGAGATTCGAAAGTCCCAGATCGACCCCACCCGTGTCCACCACGAGATCTCCTGCGAGACCGGAGATCGCGGAGCTCATGACGAGGCGATACGGCGTTCCACCCGTGCCCGTGTCCAGCAGCGAGGCCGTCACCTCGAATCCGGCGTCGTTGATCTTCCCGATCACGTCTTCGAGCGTGTCGGTCGTCTCGAGATCCACGATCCGCTCGTAGGATCCGTCGATGTTCTCGCCGGGAGCCGTCGCTTCACCGAGGATCCCGAGGTCGCGAGCCGTGCTGCCGGAGAGCGACTCGACCTTCATCGCCGTCACCGGCACCCCGCTGTTGACGTCGACCAGGACCATTCCATCGCCCTGGTCGTTCAATCGCGCCTCGACGTCGGTCATCCGGGCATTGATCTCCTTGATGACGTCGTAGAGCGTCTGCGAGTCGGAACCGATCTTGATGGTGGCGCTTTCACCAGTCGAACCGGTGATCCGAAACTCTCCTGATCCGACGCCCCGGCCGTAGTTGAGATCCTCGAGCCTGCTCGCCAGACCGACGTACTGCGCCTGGAGATTCTTCCCGCGGATCGAGTCGCCGGCGACGCTGCCCGAGACGCCCAGCGCATCGGCTATGTCGCCGGAGACCTCAAGATCGACGCTGCCGCCCCGCGAATAGTCGAGGATCTCGAATCCGTTTCCGACGGAGCTGAATCGAAAGTCGACGTTCGCATCGGATCCCGCAAGATCGAGTTGAATCACCTGGACGAGCTCCGCGACGGTGTCGTATTGGTCGAGTCCGTTGATGGTGATCGAATCGCCTTCGCGATCGGTGAGCGTCATCGAGGACGCGTTACCGAGTCCCGCGCCGCCATTGAGCGAATCGACCAGAACGGAACCGAAGCCCGAGAGCACCCGATCACCCGTGATCGACGTGCCCGAATCGCCCTCGACCAGGCCGAGATCCACGAGGGTCCGTGCGCCGATGTCGGCACCGAAGGAAGAACCGTCGATGTCGCCAGCGAGCAACGTGATCGTGTCGCCGCCGGCGTTCAGTCGAATTCCCGTTCCATCGGCCCCTATGGCCGCCGTCACCGCCCCACCCGTCTGCTCCGAGATCCGGGCCAGGAGATCGCTGAC
The DNA here is from genome assembly GCA_002862325.1 of Phycisphaerae bacterium. Classification (GTDB taxonomy): domain Bacteria; phylum Planctomycetota; class Phycisphaerae; order Phycisphaerales; family SM1A02. The sequence goes on along the minus strand of PKCT01000146.1, from coordinate 7,832 downwards.
GGTTCCCGCCTGTGGCGTCTGCACCTTGTTCGGAATGAGTCCACCAGTCAACCTCCCACCGACACCGGTACCGAGGATCCTCAGATCGGACGCGGTGTCGTCTCCGTTCGGCCCGGCGCCGACCACCGTGGGTTCGTCGCCACCCCCAAGGTTGTCGACGATCTCGAAGCCCTTTCCATCGGCGCGGATGTCCATGACGACCTGATTGACCCCGACTTCCGCGGCCAAGGCCGTATTCACGCGGATCAGAAGCTCGGAGACCGTCGTCACCGCCGGCGTGTCGATTTGACCATCGTCATCGAGCAGATCACCGAGATCGACGTCGACCTCGACTCCGGTCGAGGTGATGACGGTGAAGTCAGACGCTTCAGAATCCTCGTTGATCTCGATGCCAGCACCGTTGTTGAGATCGACCAGTTCGGTATCCAGGGTGATCGGCGTGTCCTGTCGTCCAAGATCGATGTCGTAGATGCTGGCACCGACCTGCAATCGGAAATCCGTGACCCCGTTGTCCCGGATGAAGACGCCGTTTCCGTCGTTGAACGAGGACAAGAGGCTCTTGGAACCAAGTGTGTTGATGTCGTTGCCGATCAGCGTGCTGGAGACGGATGATCCGAGCAGCCCGAGATCCGATGCGGTCGAACTCGTCCCCCCCTCCTGCACGACGATGAGGCCGGATCCACTCGACCGATCGGTGAGCATGATGCCATTACCACTGAGCGAGGCCGTCACCTGAACGCCGGAGGCATCGTTGATCGCATCAAGAACCTCCTGAACCGTGGTTGCACGAGACAGATCGACCGTCGCGGATTGCCCCGTTCGATCCTGAATCGTGATCGATCCACGCTGAACACCTTCACCACCGTTGAGCGCCGACAGATCCGTATCCTTCTGCAACCGTCCCTGACCCCATTCGAATGACATCTGGTCGAGCCCGAGGGGGACATCGCCTGCGCCGGTGAAGCCCGACGACATCACCTGACTCGTACTGACGAGCTGCCCCACCTGAAACGAGTACTGCCCAGGAATCGCGGATGTCGTCGCGGAAACCGAAGCCACGGCTTCATCGCTCACCGTGGCGTTCACCGAGTCGAAAACGCTGTCCATCCGAAACGCGCGCGCCGCCGATCCAAGATTGAGCAGTCTCGAATTGATATCCAACATCGCCGCTTTCGACGTGTTGAGTGTGTTCAGACGCTGGAATATTGGAACCTTGCTCTGGGCGTCGATGGCGAGAAGCTGGTCGATGAGTGACACCGTGTCGATGCCGCTGATCAATCCAATGCCGCTACTGATGCTCATACAGACTCCTCGCCGCCCGCCGAGCCCCCCAGGGAGTCATCGACATCTCATGCGGCACGACGCCACATCGGTTCACCGGCTTCCTCGACCGCGGTGCGCCAACCTGGCTGGTCCAGACCTTGTCGCCGAAGGGTCAGCAAGTCGGATGCCCAATTGGACAACACCCGCTGGTACATCCCGCGGGCAGAAGCCTCTGCGATCGTCAAGGGCACGTCGTACGAGTCGTTGGGCGTCGGCATGGCTGATTCCGAGTGAGAGATGCTCATTTCTGGGGACTGAAGACCGTTGTCTCCATTGCCCTCAGGCATCGACACCCCGAACACGCCAATCAAGAGCGAGTTCAAACATCATTCAAAGCAGCGGTAGACACCCCAGCAGAGCGCAAGTCCGGCGCTGAGGGGCGTATCAGATGCGCTCACAGCACTTCACCAGAACGAATCAGAATTCGTATATTATAGGACGTTTAGTCCTCATGAGGATCGAAGCCAAGCTTCTCGAGAAGCCCATCAAACTGCTCGAGCGAGAAGAAGTTGATCGTCATCTTCCCCTGGCCCTTCTTCCGTCCGAGCGAGATCCCAACTCGAGTGCCCAAGTGAACACCCAGTCGCTTTTCCAAATCCGCCACATGGGGAGAGCGGGATTTCTCCGGAGAGACACCCGAGGATGAGACTGCCTCTGGTCCACTGGAAGACTGCTGCACCCTTCGCTCAGTCTCCCGCACACTCCACCCCTCTCGGACACAACATCCCAAGAGAACCTTTCGAGCCGAGAGATCGCCCACACCAAGAAGAGCCTTTGCATGCCCCTGCGTAATCAGTCCTTCAATCAAGGCCGAACGAAGATCCGGATCTGCATCTCGGAGCCTTAGGAGATTTGCAACAGTTGATCGTTCAAGCCCAACCTGGGTAGCGACCGCACTCGCGCTGAGTCCAAAGTCATCCATCAGTCGAGCGATTCCATCAGCGCGCTCGAGGGGATCAAGATCCTCACGCTGTACGTTTTCCACCATCGCCCACTCTGCAGCAGTCTGATCATCAACCGATTTCACGATGGCTGGTATCTCTGCTTTCCCCAAACGCTGAAATGCTCTCCAGCGACGTTCACCAGCCACAATCTCAAAGCCCGTAGGACCAGGCCGAACGACAATGGGCTGCATGAGGCCAGCCTGACGAATCGACTCGGCGAGAAGATCCAGAGAAGCATCAGAGAACCTCTGGCGTGGCTGCCTGGGATTTGGAACCACACCAGCAACTGGAAGCATTCGAATTCCGGAGCCAGCAGACTCTGTAACCGCTGCTTTTGACGGGGATTCAGCAGCAGGGGTATCAATGGAAACGGAAGCTCCCATCAAACTCCCAAGACCTCGGCCAAGCTTCTTCGTGACCACCTTCTTCTGTTGAGCCATTGGCTTGCTCCTTCGATTGAATGAGACCTACGACAGCTATGCGGCAAGTCGAAGCGGAACGCAGCGTCGAGGATGTGCACGGCGACTATATCTAACCCCCAGATCCACTTTGGCTAATTCACAACTGTTCCACGTGGAACATGGGGATATCGCTGAACAACCAGTGAGCGATGGGAAGTGAGCCACATCTGGGCGTTCCACGTGGAACAGGCACTTGATGGGTCTCGGGATATCTGGAAGTGGTTCATCAATCCCAGAGCAGGGATACATTGGTCCAGCGAGAATCAGTCGATTTCTCCAGCTGGACTCATAGGCCCGCGAGAGCGCTACTTCGATCTATGATCAAAGCCAAAGCTTGTATCAGAACTCCACTCAATCGCAGGAGCACTGTAAACCTGGATTTGACATACGGTAATGAATGTTGGGGCTCACCCATGTCAAGGGTAAGGTGCGAGGCTGAAGGGGGTGCTCCATCCAGTGGTCTCGAGATACAACGTTCGTCCACAACTTCACGTTTATCTCGTTCCTCCATTATCTCCTAGGAGCGAAAAGAGATTCTCCAAGTAAACTCAACGTCTGATAATATTTTAATCTCCTATGATGCAGCGGTGGAATTATTCGACTATGCTCTCGTCTTCGCTGAACCTGGAAGATGGTGGGAATCCATCGCGCACGCGGCACCGTGACGAGCCTCCGGCTCGAAGTCGGATCTTGGAACAGCGATCTATGTTTCGCCGAGCTCCCTCGGCTTCCCACTCACGCCGGCGCGAAACCGGTCTGTCGATCGCAAAAAGGATCTATCCCGATGTCACGTGTTCCCAGCGCTGTTTCTTTCCTGTTCGTTGGTTCCGTACTCCTGGCGACGTCTGCCCAGGCCGAGCTCGTTAACCGATGGGCGATCGGTGAAGGCGACTCGCTCGCAACTATCCAATTCGACTTCCAGGATGGCGATACCTATCTCTTTGACGTCTCCTTCAGCGGAGACTCGTTCACCGGCCAGGACGTCTTCGTACTGCTCGACGCTGAAGAAAATCTCTTCGACTTCAGCTACGACGTAATCAGCTATTCCTTCGGTGATTTCCTTACCGGCGTCGGAATCGAAGACTCCTACGACTACGGTGCGGGTGATGCCGGGACGAACTACTGGCACTACTGGAACCGTGACGACGCCAGCCTTGCCTGGGAGTCGTCGATGGTTGGATTCGGTACTCGAATCCTGACCGATGGCGCAGAAGACGCCTGGGTCTTCGGTTCGGACGCCGCACCGTCGCTGATTCCGCTGCCCGGAACCCTCGCGATGATGGCGGGTGGCCTTATCCTGCATCGGCGACGATGCCGAGTCTCAAACGCAAACCAGGCCTGAGAAGCCCACAGGAATCGATCCACCTCGCCGGTCATCGTGGGCCGGGGCTGTTCCGTGGCGCAATCGCTGGATGCCTGCTCCCGCTCCTGACCGCATGTTCGACCTCGCCCAGGGTCCCGCGCTACGAACCGCCGTCGATCGCGGAGTTGGATGAGCGCCTCGTTCAATGGGGGGCCTCTGTCTGGTCGACCGCGAAGACCGGAGATGTGGAGCGGCTGGATGCGCTCTTCACGGAAGCCCCCCCAGATGCGAGATCGCTCTCGGAAGAGTGGGGGAGGCTCCGCGCTCTTCAAAGGGACGCGGCTGCCTCCCGCCTTCGTCGCGCCACCGAGTTGTGCGATGCGCTCGAGGAGGTCGACGTGTCGCAGGACATCTCCTCGCTCGTCGAACTGGTCGATCTCCGATCCACCGGTCTCCCCGACCCGCTCGATGGTCGTGCGGGCGACCTGATCGATCAGGCGATCGACCATTGGACCACCGAAGCGGTTCGACGAACCGACGAGGACCGCCATCTCGACGCGAGCCGCGCGTGGATCAACGTCTCCGAACTCGCCGCCGACAAGCACCATCCCCAACTCGAAGTCGCATCGCTGGATCGTGCGGCCCGAACCATCACCATCAACGGCGCGGTGTCCGAATCGGGCGTGTTGTCCTGGCACGACATTGAACGCGTCCTCACCTCGCTGGTCCGAAACCACGTCGACGGTCCGACCTGGAGGTCGCTCGTTCAGGCTGGTTTCAGGGCCGTCCAAGCCGTGTGCCGTGATGCGAACGGGGACGTGGAACCGATCATCGAAGACATCCAGCGATGGTTCGATCTGGAGGTCGAATCGATACCTGATGGGACGTCGGTTCCCGCCGCGCTCGATCGCCCCCTCCGCGAACTCTGCGGTCGATGGTGGTCTGACTACCTCTCCGAGCTGCCGAACGAAGATCGGCCGGATCTGATCGCGACGTTCATCGCAGGCATGTTCAGAGCGACGGATCCACGATCGAAGGCCTACATCGGTCGAGACGCGGATCGTTTCCTCGATCAATTCAACGATCGATACGTCGGCATAGGCACCGAGATCACCCTGTCCCCCGACGGGATGACGCTCCGACCGCTCCCGGGTGGACCCGCGAAGAGAGCCGGCATCGTCGAGGATGACGTCCTGATCTCGGTGGATGGTCTGGACACCACCGATGTCGCACTCATCGACGTGGTTCGTCGTATCCAGGGTCCGAGAGACTCGAACGTCCGGCTCGGCATTCTGCGAGATGGTGACACCAACCCCCTGTACGTCGATGTCGTGCGCGACCACGTCCATCGCGTCTCCGTCCATGGATGGCGGCAGGCCGGAGTCGATGCACGGGGTCGGCCCACGTGGGACTGGATCATCGACGATGCGGCGGGAATCGCCTACGTCTCCATTCGAGACTTCCTTCCCGTGACCGCCGATCTGTTTCGCGCGGCCATGCGAGACGCGGGGCGAGAGCTCGGGCCGGGCCGCCAGGTCAATGGACTGCTTCTGGATCTCAGAGGCGATCCCGGAGGCGACCGGCAGACGACCGAGGAGATCCTCGACCTCTTCATCGACGATGGACGGCTCTTTCTCGTCGAGGACGGGCGCGGGAGGCTCGATGGACGCCGGGCATCTCGTTCGAGAACCAAGCTAGACGGTCTCCCGATCGTGGTGATGATCGACGAAGGCTCCGCGAGCGCTTCGGAGATCCTGGCCGGCGCGTTGCAGGGGGTCGGGAACGCCGTGGTGGTCGGAGAACGTTCCTTCGGAAAGGGGAGCGTCCAACGGGTTCGTCAGAGCGGCGACGTCTTGATGATCATCACCGAGTCGTGGTTCCACGTGCCCACCCGCGGTGGAGGCCATCGACCGATCGATCGGTTTCGCGACGCGGAGAACTGGGGACTCACGCCGGACCTCTCGAGTCCCGCCACGGCGGAGGAGGGTCGAAGAGCCGTGGAGCGTCGATCGACCTGGTTCTCCGGACAAGGTCGGGACGTACCTGACGCGACGAACGACGACGGACCCTTCGATCCGATGCGATGCACGGATCGAACCCTTCTCGAGTCCCTCGTCCTGCTCCAAGCCGAGCTCGCGCCGCTCCGATATCGACCGCCATCGGATCAGTGAGCGCCCGAACTCTCCTCGTCGAGCGATTCGAGATAGGTCACCAGATCCCGAACCTCCCTCGGTGAAAGGATCGAGCGAACGTCGGGCATCGCGGAGGTGACGCCATATCCCTCCGCGACGATCGCCTGGGGGTCGACGATCGATTCGAGAATCGATGCCCGATCGAGGCGCATTCCGATTCCATCGAGCCTCGGGCCCGCTAGACCACCGATGCCTTCGATCACATGGCATCGGAGACAGGTCGCACCCGCATGGGTCCGAGCGATTCGGGCACCTTCCTCAACATCGCCATCCGCCATCGCAATACGCCAAGGGTCGGTGGTGGCGAGACTCGCCGCACGCCATGCCTCCACACGTCCACGCAAGGCGTCGGTGCCGACGCGATCGGACGCCTCCAGAAGCTCGACGCCCCACGCTGGTTCCAGTGGATTCGCACTCCACGCCGCGAGGAGCCGATCCTCCGCACGTGGATCATCGATCTCCCCGAGCGCGAGAATCGCGGCCCGTCGTTCCTGGGTATCCCCCTCATCATCGCGATCGAGCACCTCGAGACAGGACTCGAGCGCGTCGTCGGGACGCCGCAGGAGAAGAGACGCCCGCGCCGCGATCCGCATCTCAGAATCGTCGGAGTCGAGGAAGGCGTCGATCGCTGGATCCGCCCGTGGATCCTGCAGTTTGGTCAGGAGTCGTAGCGCAGACGCCCGCTCGGACACGGTCTTCCCTTCGTCGCCGAGAACCGCGTACAACGCGTCGGCATCGACTTCCACCTCGAAGAGCGTTGCGATCTCCATGGCTCTGCTTCGAATCGCATCGCTTCCATCGGCGAGAATCAACGGCGGCAGACCCTTGGCAAGCACATCCGAGATCATCGCCGCATCGCGCGGAACGTTCGTCACCGAACGCCACTGGCCGAGCACCCGATCACGCGGGTCGGGGGATTGAAACACCTCGATGGATGCAAGGGCCTCGAGACGCATCGCGTCGGAGATGCGATCGTTCCCAGCGATCGAGACCAGGCTTTCGAGATCGGAGGCCGAACCTCTCGTCAACATGGTCGACATGATTCGACGAAGCAGGGGTGCCTCGACCGGTTCCATCGCCCGATCGAGCGACGCGTACTCGCGACCAAGCTCGGCCAGGCTCGGCATGGCCTCGGGCAGGGGTAGATCGTGGATCGCCCGAGCGGCCTCGGTGCGAATGGATGGTTCGGGATCGAAGAGCATCCGAGCCACCCGGGGATCTGCATTGCGACGCATCGCCAGCGTCGCCGCCCGACGGAGGCTCTCCACCGGACTGAACATCATGTCCGCGTTCGTGCTCGAGTCGTCGATCGCGGCAAGGGCCACCACCGCGGCGTGTCGAAGAAAGCGATCGGAATCACCATCTGTGGCGAGCAGCGCCATGAGATGCGGGGCCGCAACGGGATCGCCGATCTTGCCCAACGAAAGCCTAGAAAGATCTCACCAATCTTGGAAACATTGTGCCAGGATCGTGGAACATTGTTCCAGGTTCCTAGCACATTCCAGGATGCTGGAACATTGTTCCAGGATCCTGCAACATTATTCTTGGATCCTGGAACATTGATCCAGGATCCTGTAACATTGTTCCAGGATCCTGGATCAATGTTCCA
>PKCT01000143.1 GCA_002862325.1 Phycisphaerae bacterium | reverse complement strand
TCTGCCTCGGCCGCCTCGACCAGATGCTCGACATCTGCCTCGGCAGCGGCCAGGCGGGATGCTTCATGTACCACCGGATCAGCCACGAGGATGCCCAACGGGCCGCCCGTGGCGCCGCCCCCCCCATGGTCCCGACGCATGACGGACAACCGCTCCGGCTTCGACCGACCGGTTCGTGACTTTCTGACCTGGACCCGCATCGAAGCCGGGCTGGCGCCGGCCACCCGCGAAGCGTACGCCCGGGATCTTCAGGAACTCACGGCGTTCCTGCGCCGTCGCGGTTTCGACGACCCCGCGGGGGTGGGTCCGAACGATCTGGCCGAACACCTCCAGCACCTCGGCCGGGAGCGAGGGCTGCAACCGAGCTCGATCACCCGGCACCTGGCGACCATGCGCGTCTTCTTCCGATGGCTGAGCGCGAACGGTCGCATCGAATCGGATCCCGCGCGGATACTCGAACGCCCGACCCGATGGCGACGCGTCCCGGGCGTCATGAGCCCACGCGAGATGCGGCGACTCGTCGAGGCGCCGAGCCCCGAACACGGGAGGCTCTGGGTGCGCGACCGGTGCATGCTCGAACTCATGTACGCGGCGGGCCTCCGGGCGAGCGAGGTCGGCGCGATGAGACTCAACGAATTCCACGAGACCCTCGCGAGCGTCACCGTCACCGGCAAGGGATCGAAGCAGCGCATCGTTCCGGTCGGCGATCCCGCGATGACGTGGACGACGCGATACCTCCAGGAGATTCGCCCCACGCTCGCACGGTTCCAGGACGGCCGGGACCAGCACCGACTCCTGCTCTCCTTCACCGGTCGTCCGCTGGAACGCGTCGCGGTCTGGCAGATCGTCCGGAAGTTCGCGGCGATCGCCGGCCTGAAGGACATCCATCCGCACAAGTTGCGACACAGCTTCGCCACCCACCTTCTCGTGGGCGGGGCGGACCTGCGGGTCGTCCAGGAACTCCTCGGCCACTCGGACATCGGGACGACGCAGGTCTACACCCACGTCGACCGAAGCCATCTCCGCGAAGTGGTGCACAGCCACCACCCGAGGCCGTGATCCGAATCAGTCGAAGTCGGGGTCGTCGAAGCCGATCGCGACCGGCATGAATTCGCTCGCACGGATCTCGATCACGCGAAACTCGCTGGCGAGTCGATTGCCGACCTCCACCGAGATCGATCCGAGACCGGCGGTCGGCTTCATCACCACCACGGTGCCGTCCTCACCCGTGTCCCACAGCGAATCCGAACGGAACTCCCCGGTCCTCGGATCATTCAGACGAACTCGGACCACCGCACCGGCGACGCCGAGGCCGGTCTCACGATCCATGACCAGGATCCGCATCGGCTCGTACTGATAGGGCTGCAGGGCGACCTCCCGTCGGCTCGACACGCCGGCGTGCGATTCGGGATCGAAGATCGTGGCGGTACCGGCATGGCCGATCGCCTCGATCGACACCTCGGTCTTGAGACACGAAGGCATGCTCAGGGTCACCCGTCCGTCCGCGGCGGTGACCGTCGAGATCGCGACCGGCACACCGAAGAGCCGTTGATCGAGCTCTCGATTGAAGAACGACGTCGAGGACTGCACGATCTCGGCGCCCGAAATGGGCGACCCGGTGTCCGCATCGACGACCTTGAAGTCCACCGTGCGCTGGATCATCGGAGTCATCTCGAGCTCCAACTCGCCCTCGTCGGTGATGTCCGACCACACCAGGGCGGTCTCGAACCTTCCTTCGGGCTCCGCGGCGACTCGACTCCGGAAGTCGACGAGCCGAGGTTCGTAGCCATCGCAGGTCACCAACCACTTCGCGTGCAGACGCGGCGCCTTGAAGGCCGCGACACCGTCGTCATCCGTGTTCGCGACCGCGTCGTCTGGGCTGTTCAGCAGGGCCGGTTCATCGACGTGTCGAAAGATCCGCACCCCCGGGACCGGCATGCCGGTCTCCGTGTCCACCGCGAGGACGGCGATCTCCTTCGATTCATACGGCGCGACGCAGCCCGCCACCAAAAGGACGGTCGAAGCGGCGATCATCGCGCGAAGTGCGGTACGACAACGAAGAAACGTGTTGATCATGGTCGGACTCCCTGGAGGTGATCGCGCATCGACCACCATCTCCGTCGTCGACCGATCGACGGCCCGACTGCGGTCGGATGGGGCCGGATGATGATCGATCCGTACCGGATTCGATGTTTCGCTGGTTGAAACCCGTCTTCAGGGGGTTCTCGGACGATCGAGCTCCGCATCTTCGATCGTCCAACCGGCATCCGACCACGCCGCCTCCGCGACCTCGGCGTCGTCACGGCCCACCAGAACCCAGTCGGTGTCGTGGGTCGAATACGCGAGAATCGAAACGCCCGCGGCGCGAAGCGGCTCGAGCACCTCGACGAGCACGCCGACCGCGTCGGAAGGAAGTGGTCCCGACAGGGACCACGCTCGAAGCGGTCCCTGCGTCGTCGGGTCGGTCCGCCCCTCGATCCAGGGCCCCACCCAGGTCCGCTCCTCGGGTGTCTCGAAGGATGCCTGCAGTCCGGGCCAGCCGGGCGAGAACGGTGATTTGGACGCACCACGCCCTACGGCGTGGAGCCCCGACCATCGTCGGAGTCGGGCGTCGATTCTTGGATCCAGGAGCGTCATGGCGGGCTTCGTCGGTCGCGGGTCGGTTGACCAGCGCGTGGTCGCAGGTAGAATCCGAGATCACCTTTGGGGATTGGTGTAACGGTAGCACAGCTGATTCTGGTTCAGTCAGTCCAAGTTCGAATCTTGGATCCCCAGTTCGCGACCCGGTCGAGCGACCGGGTCGCTTTCATTTCTGCCGAGAACGACCGCATCTTTCGAGGTGATCCTAGATCCCCAACGGCACGCGTTGAATGCTCGTCGCCTGGACCGTCGGAGACCCGTCGCCGGGAACGAACTCGACCGTGAGATCGACCGCCTTCACCGGCAAGTCGGCCACCCCGAGCGAGGACAGATCGAGCGCCATCGCGTAGCCGGGGCCGATGAGGTCCTTGATCGCGAAGAGCTGGAGCTCCGACGGATCGAACGTCCAACGTGCGAGCAGGTCGCCCCCGGTGCGGCTGACCGGATCCACCGTCTCGATGCGGTAGTAGCTGAAGACGAGCGTGCCATCGGCGTGACGCGGCACCGGATACGGACGGCTGAAGAGATAGACCGCGACGTCGAGGCGGTTTTCGAATCCGTTCCCGGTGGTATCGGAGGGGCGCTGCGCCTTGAGCAGCGAGATCGCGTTGATCGGCGACCCGGTGGGTGCGGGCCGGACCCGTCTCGGTTCGCTCGGCGGCATCTGCCCGTTGGACGTCTCGATGCTGTCCGTCACGCAACCCACGGCCGACAGAGCGAAGACCAGCCATCCTCCGGTCGCCAGACGACGAACCACGCGAGCACGTCCGGATTCATCGCTCATCGTCTGAATCCTCCGGACGCTCCTCGAGCGCCTGGAAGTCAGCGTCGAGAACGGTCCCACTGGCCTTCAGTTCACCGGTCCTGAACTGCTCGAGGGTCGTCTCCTGGAGCGGGAGTTCGTCGATCCGCTGGCGGGAGATGTCCCGCATCTTCGCGGGGTCGCCGACCCCGACCACGTGGGGCGTGAGCACAATCAGGAGCTCGGTGCGCTTCCGTTCCTCCTCCTCGCTCCGGAAGAGCGCTCCGATGAGGGGGATGTCGCCGAGCAGCGGGACCTTCATGTTCCGCTTCGTCTTGAGCTCCTCAATCAGGCCGCCGAGCACCACCGTCTCTCCGTCCTTCACGGTGACGGTCGTGTTCGCCTCCCGCTTGGTGATGATGTTGCTTCGGAACGTCTCGCTGATGTCGGTGGTCTCGTTGCTGAGACGGGAGATCGTCGGCTTCACCTGCATCCGGACGAAGCCGTCGGGATTGATGCTCGGTCGCACCTCGAGAATGATGCCGATGTCCTGGGCGATGACGGTCGAACTCTGGGTGCCGGTGTCGAAGGTGGCGATGGACTCCGGAAGCCGGACCTCCTCACCGACCTGGATCCGTCCGTCCTCGTTGTTCGCGACCGTGATCGACGGATTCGAAAGCACCTGCAGCCGGCCCTGGGCGACCATCGCCGAGAGCACCAGATTGAGATCGGTGAATCCGACCGAGAAGGCGCCGGTGACCGGCTGGTTGAAGAAGTCGTCGGAGCTGAAGGTCAACCTGCTGTTGAAGGGGACGACCCCGACCTTGTCGTTCAGGGTCAGCCCGAATTCGCTGTCGTCGTCGAGCACGATCTCGGCGAGCATCACCTGGATCATGACCTGAGGCGGATCGACGTCGAGTTCCTCGATGATCGATTCGACCTGCTGCATGTAGCGGGGAGAGGCGTTGACCAGCACCGCGTTGCTCTTCGCGTCCCCGACGATCGTGACCTCCCGCTCGAGCAATCGCGCGGCGGAGGGGAGCTGATCGCTGCTCAGGGTCTGAACGAGCTTCCGCTGGTCCTCGCTCACGAATTCGCTGACCACGCGGGCGACATCGTCGGCCTGGGCGTTCCGCAGCTTGTAGACCAGGGTCTCCCGCTCGTTCGCGTCCTGGGCGTCGAGCTGCTCGATCACACCGCTGACGAGCTCCAGATACTTCGGCGTCCCGGAGACGATGAGGGAATTTGTCCGGCTGTCCACGGTGATGGACAACGCCTGCCGTTCGTCCGGGACCATCGTCAGATCGGTACCGAAGAAGTCGCCCCCTTCACCGACCGTCGCATCGACCTCGACCGCGACGTCCTCCCTCGGTTTCAACACGTAGAGACTGCCCTGCTGTCGAAGCTGGAAGAGTTCGGTCAGGATCCTCGCCATCGCATCGGCATCGGCGTTCGCGAGCTGGAAGACCTCGATCCTCTTCGAGCCGGTCGAGTTCGAGTCGAGATCCTTGATCATCCGCTCGATCAGCGCCATCGACTCGCGGGGGGCGGTCACGATGATCGTGTTGGTTCGCACATCGGGCGTGAGGCCGATCGACTCCCGCATCGCGGTCGACACCTCGATCTCGACGTCCTCGCCCACGCCACCCTCGATCTCCCGAAGGTACCGCATCACCGTGCCCACGCGTTCGCCCCGACCACGCCGACCGCCGCCGTTGAGGACCGTCTCGATGAGCCCCACCGTCTCCTGGGCGTTGGCGCTGGCGAGCGGAATCGATCGCACCTCGACGACCGAACCCGGTCGCTCCGAGTCGAGCCTCGACACCAGATCCCGCACCGAGGCGATGTCCGCCGCGGTTCCGGAGACCAGCAGGGCGTTCAGCCGGTCGTCGGCACTGACCCGGACGGCGTCGTTGCCGCGACGGCGATTCTCCGGTTCGGCGTAGATCTCCTCGACCAGATCGACCAGTTCGCTGGCACGGTTCTTCGTGACCGACACGATCTCGAAGCTCTGCCCACCGATGCGGTCGCGCTCCGCCACGAGAAGGACGTCGACGAGATCCGCGATCACCTTCTGATTCTCGGGGCTCGCCGCGACCACGAGGGCGTTGCTTCCCTCGAGCGGTTCGATGGACACCCGATCCGTCGGCTGCGTCGCGTCGCCGAGGCTACGCATGCGATCCTGCATGAGCGACTCCAGACGCGGCGCCAGCTCCCGGGCGGAGCCGGAATCGAGGGCGATCACCTTGATGTCGATCGCCGGATTGAGCGGAGCCTGCGACAGTCGTTCAACGAGGTTCTCGATCGACTGCAGGTCCTGGGGATTCGCGGCCACCAGAAGGGCGCTCGTCCGAGGATCGGCGATCACCAGGGGACGCTCACGGCGGGCGACGTCGCGCGGCACGTCGGCGTACCGTCGATCCATCACCTGCTCGACCGCGGACGCGATCCGCTCGAGACCACCCTGCCGCACCGGGACGACCTCGATGTCCGCCTGCTCGCCGATGTTGTCGACATCGAGGTCGGCGACCAGACGCTCGATGACCGCGAAGGCGTCCTCGCCGGCGGCGACCACCAGGGCGTTGGCGAGATCGTCGGCGACGATCAGCGTCTTCTCCATGTCGGCCATCTCGGGCTGCACCCGGCGCAGACGTTCGAATCGAGCATCCATCATCCGCTGCAGGATCGAGGCCATGCGACCGGCACCGGCGAACTCGAGTGGCACGATCCGAATCTCGCGGAAGTCCGCCGGAATCTCCGTGTCGAGCTTCTCGAGCAGGTCCGCGAAGAGATCGAAGTTCCGGGCGTCGGTCGAGACGACGATCGAGTTGGTCCGGACGTCGGGTATCGCGACCAGCCGATCCTCGTCCCGTCCCCCCCGCGCCTGGGCCTGGGCCTCGAAGATCTCGGCGGCCAGGACGGCGATCCGTTCGGCTGAACCGTGCTCGACCGCGAAGACCCGGACCAGCGCGCCGGGCGCCGCGGCTTCGATGTCCAGCAGACCGACGATCTCCTCGACCAACGCGAGGTTCGCCGGGCTCGCGACGACCACCAGGGCGTTCAACTGCTCGTCCGCCCGGACGACCAGGCGCGAGAGCGGGACGAAGATGTCGCCTTCGGCGGCCCGTACCGCACCCCGTCGCATCGCCCGGATGCGTCCAACCTGGTTCTGCAGCGGCGACGCGCCGGGCAACGACGTCTCGCCCTGCACCAGCGCCTCGTCGATCAACTCCGCGAGATCGGTCGCATCCGCGTACTCCAACGACAGGACCCGCGGCTCGACCCATCCCGTACCGACCTCGGTGTCGAGCCTTCCGACCATCACCTCGACGAAGGCGACCGCCGGTTCCTTGCCGGCCACGATCACCGTGTTCGTCCGATCGTCGATGGTCATCGCGACCCGCTCCAGCAGGGCCGGTCCGAGCGCTCCCTCGGGCATCGCGGGAACATCGAGGCCGGCGATGGTCGCGATGTCCCGACCCTGGTCGAAGAGCCCCTCGACGATGTCGACGAATCGCTCCGCGACGATGTTCTCGAGCGGGAAGATCTGGACCGTGACCGCCTCCGTGCTCGGCAGTCGATCGAAGAGCTTCGCGACCTCCTCTAGGGCCCGGGCGTTCTCGGCGGTGGAGCTGATCAGGATCGCGTTGCCCTCGGTGTCCGCCGTCACCCGGATCGGTTGGTCGAGGTCGAGCTCGATCGCCTGACCGTTGCGGCCGGGGATCGAGAGTCGACGAAGCTGCTCGCGGGCCGCGGAGGCGATCGCGTTGCCACGCGGTCCCCCTCCCGACGGATCGATCACCTGGTCGATCAGCCTCATGACCGCATCGGCCCGGGCCTGCTTGAGCGGAACGACCCGAACCTCGGCCTCCGCGACCTCGGGCGCACCATCGATCGCCTTGAAGATGCCGATCACCGTGTCGCGATCCGCGGGATTCGCGACGACGAGGAGGGCATTACGCCCTTCGACCGTCGACATGCGGATCGGCTCGACCACCAGCCGGGTCGCGGCGTCGGACGCCGGCCGGTCCAGACCGATGCGCCTGACCGTGCGCTCGGCGACGCTGGCGGGAACGTTCTCGAGATCGATGAGGAAGATCCCCTGTCCCGCCGCCGGGGCGAGTCGGTCCATCTTTTTGACGGTGCGCTCGATCTCCTCGAAGAAGGGCGTCGTGGACGCGACCACCAGAGCGTTCCCCGCAGGATCGACCCCGAGGGAGAACGGAACCCTCTGCTCGCGGGCGGTGGCGGTGAAGGCCGCACGCACCGAGTCGGCGATCCGCTTCGCGGGAGCCGACTCGAGGGCGATGACCCGCACCGCGAGCCCCTGGTTCCCGGCCTCCTGCTGCAACGCCTCGGCGAGCGTGGCGATCTGGGTGAACTGCTCCGCGTCGGCCCGAACGACGACCGCGTTGGCCTCTCGATCGCCGACGATCCTGAGTCGGGGGCTGCGGTCGCCATCGGCGAGGTACACCGCTCGCAGCGACGCCGCGAGCGACTCGGGATCGCCCGATCGCACCGGAATGATCTGAGGAGGATCGAGATCCGCGAACTCCGCGACGTCGATCTCCGAGACGATCCGTTGGATCTTCATGAGATTCCGACGGTTCGCGCTCACGATGATCGCGTTCGTCTGGGGTTCGGCGCTGGCCGAGACCCAGTCCTCCGAAGGCATCATGACCGCGGTGCGGGATTCGCCGTCGCCACCCCGTCCCTCCTCGTCCTCCCTCGCTCGTCGCTTCTCGCGATCCTCGTCGCCGTTCCGACCGACCCGAGGTCGAAACGCCTGGTTGATCGCCTGGGCCACGCTTCGAGCGTCGGCATAGGCGAGCGGAAGGACCGCGAGCTGGAGCGAGGCGTCGTACTCCTCGGCGTCGAGCTTCTCGATCAGGGCCAGAATGCCCGGCCAGACCGAGTCGGCGGCGGTGATGACCAGGCTGTTGGTCGCCTCGTCCGCGATGATGCGGACGTTCTGCTTCTCCGGCGTGTCGGCGTCGAGGGCGATCGGGCCGTAGAAGTTGTCGAGCGCCCGGGCGATCTGCTCCGCATCGGCGAAGCTCAGGGCGACGAAGTCGGTGGTGCGCGTCTTCGACATCGGCACGTCGAGCTCGGAGAGGATCGTGTCGATCACCTCAAACTGGTCGGCGGTCGCGCCGATCACCAGCTGGTTCTCGAGTCGATTCGACTGCACCGCGACGTCCCGCCAGTCGTCGCCACGGGCGAGCAGGAGCTGATCGAGCGTCAGCCGAACGTCGAACGCCGGCGCGTGCGCGAGCTGCACGACCCGGTACTCGATCGGACTTCGCGCCGGCGCGTCTTCGAGCTCTTCGATGATCGACTCGATCACCGGCAGGCTCTCCGGGGTGGCGGTCACGACCAGCGAGTTCGAACGCCGGTCGGCCACGATCGTCGCACGAACCTCGACCGGTGCGTCGCTGCCCTCGACCTCGATCGAGATGCCCGACGTTCGGCCCTCCTCGTCGAGGCGAAGGGTCTCCTGGAGGATGCCGACCGCCTCGGTCGCGTCCGCGACCGCGAGGGCGTAGGTCCGGATCACGCTCTCGGTCGTGTCGTCGGGCGCATCGAGCCGGGACACCAGTCCCTGGATGTCCGGATACAGGCTGGCCGGAGCGTTGATCAGCAGCGAGTTGGTCCGGACGTCGGGCGTGATGACCACGCCCTCGCCGCCTCG